>BTQQ01000075.1:0-8175 GCA_036985955.1 Zetaproteobacteria bacterium
ATTGAGCAGGCAGGCTGCCAGTGGATCGTGTTGGCTGGCTATATGCGGATTCTTTCCGCCGAATTCATTGCTCGGTTTCGCAACTGCATCATCAATATCCACCCGGCTTTGCTGCCGTCGTTCACCGGCGCACATGCAGTACGCGATGCGCTGGAATATGGTGTCAAGATTACCGGCGTGACCGTGCATTTGGTGGATGAGGTGGTCGATGGCGGGCCGATTCTGGCGCAGGTTTCAGTGCCGGTGCAGAGCGATGATACCGAAGAATCCTTGCACAATCGTATTCATGCTGCCGAACACCAGCTTTATCCGGAAATACTTAAACGCATGATTGAAGGTAAGTTCTCGATCGAAGACCGCCGGGCGGTGTGGAAAGAAATATAGCGGTTACCTTGAAAGCATCCCAAAATATGCGGCTATGTCAGAATTTGATTTATATCTATTAGGCTACGGCTTGCTGGTTGGCCTCTTTGCGGGGGCTATGGGTGGAATGCTCGCCGGTCTGGCAGGGTTGGGCGGCGGGCTGATTTATGTGCCGGTATTCTATGCCTTGATGCCAGCAGGGCCGGAAACCATCGCCACACCGATTATGGCCAGCATGGGTGCGATTGTTTTTACCGGATTCTTTTCCGCGCGGGTGCATTGGCGGTTGGGACATGTCGATATGAATTCGTTCAAACAATTGGTCCCCGGTCTGATGCTGGGGGCTGCGCTGGGTCTTTGGTTAACACTTAAGATTCCGGAGGCGGTGGTGCTGGCAGGGCTGGCACTACTTGATGGGTGGATTGCCTGGGACTATGGCCGTGATGTTCGCTTCGGTGACATTGCTTCTCCCCTGGGATTATATGCAGGACCGATTGGTTATGTTTCCGGCACGCTCGGCATTGGCGGCGGAACCATGCTGGTGCCACTTTTACGGCGCACATTGCCGCTGAGAAAAGCAGTGGGCACATCTGCCATGTGCGGTGTGGTGATGGCAGCCGCTGCCGTGCTTATCAATCTGCTGCTGGAAGCGGACTGGCATATGGTTCTTGGGTATCAAAGCTCGTTTCTGGCCGGGGCATGGCTGGGTGTTCTGCTGATTATACCGCGAACTACGCATTGGAGCGCATCGTTGCATGCCATGTTTACCGAGGAAACGATGCGGTTGCCATTGAAAGTTCTGTTCTCTGCACTTTCGGGTGGAATGTTTATCGCCGCTTTGTGGAGCGTACTGGTCTAATCTGACACGGGAATCTCAGGCCAACGGGCTGCCCGGCCGCTGCCAGTACACACGCCCTTTGGATTCGATGCCAACACGCATGACCAGCGCGAGTGCGGCCAGCATGGTAATCAGCGCCGAACCGCCATAGCTGATAAAGGGAAGCGGTACGCCGACCACCGGCAGGATACCCATGACCATGCCGATGTTGATGCAAACATAGAGGGTGAAAATAATGGCCACGCCGATGCAAATCAGACCGCCAAAGCGCGTAGGTGCACGTCCGGCAATGGTGAGCATGCGTGAAATCATGACGCCGTAGAGCAAGAGCAGCAGGGAGGATGCTATCAGGCCTCCTTCTTCAGCCAATACGGCGAAGATAAAATCCGTATGCTGTTCCGGCAGAAAGTGCAGGCGTGCTTGCGTGCCGTGCAGATAACCCTTGCCGAAAATGCCACCTGAACCAATCGCGATGGTGGACTGGATGACATGATAGCCAGTGCCCAATGGATCGGATTGCGGATCGAGAAAACTCAGCACGCGCTGCTTTTGGTAGGTGTGCATATTGTGCCAGAGCACAGGCAGGGCGGCGAGTATGGCTGCAAGACCGCAGGCGGCCCAGCGCCAGGAAAGGCCGGCGGCAAACAGCATGATGGCGGCGGCGGAAAGCAGCACCAGAGTGGTTCCCAAATCGGGTTGTAGCACAATCATCGCGGCAGGGGCAAGGATAAAGACGAGCGCCATACAGAGGTCTTTGAACGATGCGGCCGTACGCGAGGCAAACCAGTGGGCCAATACGAGCATCAGAACCCATTTCATGAGTTCCGACGGTTGAAAATGGATGATGCCAAGATTCAGCCAGCGGCGTGCGCCCATCTGCACATCGCCGAGCAGAGGCACCAGCGCCAGAGCGATCAGGGTGAGTGCATAAACAGGCCAGGCAAACAGTCCCGCCATGCGCAGCGGAATGAAACAAATGACGAAAAACAGTCCCAACCCCAGCAGCCAATAGATCACCTGCCGTTGCCAAAGTTCGATTCCGCCTTGATGAACAGCGGCATAGAGTGTGGTTAGCCCCAATGCAGCCAGGCTAAGCAGACACAGGATCAGCATTATGTCCATACGCTTGAGCGTGCTGATCATCCCTGCTCCTTCGCTGCCACGGCGGGTGTCGTGGTGGCAGCCATGGCGCGCACAATCGCGGCGGCAACGGGTGCGGCGGCGCTGCCGCCGTGACCTCCGTGTTCAACAAATACAGCGAATGCGATACGCGGGTTTTTATAGGGGGCATAACCCATAAACCATGCATGATCCTTGTATTTGTTCTGCTGTGCTACGTTTGATAGTTGTTCATCATCCTGTGCTTTGGCAATCACCTGTGCTGTGCCGGTTTTTCCGGCCACCTGCCACGGCAGATTGGATAACGGGTAATGCGCCGTGCCGTGCTGCTCAGTGACCACGCCGCGCATCGCCTTGCGAATGATGTCCAGATATTGGGGTTTGATATCAATAACGCGTAACACCTCGGGCGGTAAACCGGCTTGCAGATGTGGGGTGAGAAGCTTGCCGCCATTGGCAATTGCGGCGGCAAAACGTGCCAGTTGCAGTGGTGTGACATTAATAGCGCCCTGACCAATGGCCGCAATCATGGTTTCACCACGAAACCATTTACGTGTGCGTCCACCTTGCCGCCATACTTCACCGGGAATG
The DNA here is from genome assembly GCA_036985955.1 of Zetaproteobacteria bacterium. Classification (GTDB taxonomy): domain Bacteria; phylum Pseudomonadota; class Zetaproteobacteria; order Mariprofundales; family Mariprofundaceae; genus JAUZQZ01. The sequence goes on from BTQQ01000075.1 coordinate 2,912, forward strand.
ACGCCACTGGCTTCGGGCGTCAACCGGATGCCGGTGTGCTGTCCAAACCCCCAGAGTTCAGCTTCATCACGGATGGCCTTCATGCCCAGTTGATCGCCGAGTTTGTAGAAATAAACGTCGCAGGATTGCACCAGTGCTTTGTGCAGGTCCACATGTTTGTGCCCCTGTTTTTTCCAGCAGCGCAGTTTGCGGTCGGCCAGTTCAAGGTAACCGGGACATTGCGTTGCGCCCGTGGCCAGCGGCGCATGATGTTGCAGCCCTGCCATGCCAACCAGTAGTTTGAAGGTAGAGGCAGGCGGGTAAGCTGCCTGTAGTGTGCGGTTGAGCAGTGGATGCTGGTTATCGTCCACCCATGCCTTCCATTGTTCGGTTTCCAGTCCGGTAATGAAACGGTTGGGTGCAAAGCCGGGCTGGCTGAGTAGCGCCAGCACTGCGCCTGTCCGGACATCCAGAACCACGACGGCACCGGTGCGGCTACCCAGCGCCCTGGCTGCGGTTTGTTGCAGGCCTATGTCCAGACTCAGGCGCAACTGGGTTCCCATGAGTGGCGGTTTCCGTCGGAATACGCGGATGCGTCTGCCGTGTACATCTACTTCCTCATCCTGTGCGCCGGTCCTGCCGTGCAGACGGGATTCGAACAGGCGCTCCACACCGCTTCTGCCGACCTTTTCCGTCGGCAGAATACCAGCCCGGACATCACGGGGTCCAGCCAGTGAGAGGTAACCAATCAGATGTGATGTGAGTTCACCATAGGGATAAAAACGGTGCGTCCCGGCCTGGACATCAATACCGGGAAGCATGTGCAAGCGCGCAGCAATCGGCGCGGCTTGTTTCCAGGTGAGTTTGTCAGCCAGCAGAACAGGTCTGTCTTTCCGTGCGTGCCGGATACGGGAGAGGATGCGTTTCACGCGAGCCTTTCCCCAGTGAAGGGTTTGCTGTAAGTCTGCTAGCAGCGTATCCATGTGCTCCGCCCGTTCAGGGATGAGCGTGAGTTGCCACGAAATACGATTAACGGCCAGCCCGCTTCCGTTCCGGTCCACGATTTCACCACGCGTAGGAAGGATGGGAACCACGTTCATTCTGTTCTGCTCCGCTTGCAGGAACAGTCCTTCATACTGGAGCCATTGCAGGTCAATCAGGCGGCTCGCCAACACCAGCAACAGGACCACACCCATAATACGGAAAAACAATAGCCGCCGATCAAAGCGGTTGCGAACCTCAAGCGTACTGCTGTTCATAAAGATGCACCAATAAGTACCATACGGGAACGCAAAGAATCAGCGTTAGCAGCCATTGCAAAATACCGGCGTCATGCCAGAGCATAGGCAGGGTAAGCAGGACCAACAGTGCCAGACGTTGCGGTAAGCCGGCACCGATCTGGGCATCCAGGCGGGCAATTGAAAACGGCAACAGGCAAGCGATGGGGAATACGCCCCAAACCGACCAGTACAGGGTCAGGTCGTGAACCAGGATGGCTGGCAACACCCATGGCCAGGCATGATGCCGGGACAATAAGGCGGCAAGCAACAGTGCCAAAGCCCAATCAGGTTGGGGTGTGCCGCCAGAGGCAAGATTCAATCCAAGCCCCAGGAAGGCCAGTGTAATAATAAGAACGGGGAGAGGAGAGATCATGGCACTTCCCTGGATGCGATGGAGAGCCATGCGTCACGCCGCCAATGTGCTACCGGATTGGCATCCACATCCGCGAAAATGCTGCCGGGAACCGCATGAATATGGGTAATACGGGCGACGGGAATGCCCGGTGGGAACACCCCGCCGGCGCCACTGGTCACGAGGATGCTGGTTTCGGGCGGGGCATGTTTAAGCGGAATAAATTCTACCCGCAGCGTTTCACCCTGGCCCCGAACCAGGGCAGCCAGACCGCTTCCCGGCAGGGTGACGGGAACTGCCAGTGAGGCATCAAGAATGGTGCGCACGACGGCGCGTTGGCCCCGCACTGTATCGACCAGTCCGACAAGACCTTCACTTGAGGCTACCACATCACCCCGGCTGATTTTGCCTTGCGAGCGGAGCAACAGGCGCTGGCTCATCTTGTCCGGGCTGCGGCCAAACACTTTAGCAGCATGCCAGTGGAAACCGGGTAAGCCTTTCAGCTCCAGCAAACTCCGAAGCTGTGTATTCTCAACACGCAATGAGCGGAGCTCCTGCAGAGCTCCGGATTGGCGTTGCAGCGTTTCCTGAAGGCGCAGATTATCGGTCTGAAGACGATTTTTTTCGGTTAGCCACAGGTTGATGTCCCGCCACCAGCGTGATGGCGTCTGCAGGGCGCTAACCAAAGGAGAAACAAACAAGGTTATATTCTGTCCGAGGGGCAATTGCTGGAGGGCAAATAATGTGATGAATCCGGCGGCGATCCCTGCCCAGAGACGGATTTTCAATCGCCGGATCATGCCTTACCCTGACTCATTGGCATGGCCCTGAAAGATAACGGCTTTATGAATCATGCAGGCCAGCTTCTGTGTTGCGGTAAGGATTACATAGAGCCACGATGCGCCTCTTGCCACACCTTGAATTCGGGCCAAACGCTGGTGTAATTTTCGGACAATTATTTATTTCCGGAGCCCTTATTCCTCGAACAGCACGTCCCGCATGCGATCCAGTTCTTCCAGTACTCTGCCGCAGCCCAAAACCACGCAATGCAACGGATTGTCTGACACGGTGACGGGAAGCGAGGTTTCCTCCCTCAAGAGTTGATCCAGTCCTACCAGCAAGGCACCACCACCGGTGAGCACAATGCCTTTGTCGACAATATCCGCCGCCAGTTCAGGAGGTGTTCGCTCCAGACAGACCTTGATGCCTTCGATGATAGCATTGACCGGTTCAGTAATGGCCTCGAGGATTTCAGAATCATCCAGCGTCAAGCTCTTCGGTATGCCATTGATGAGATCGCGGCCTTTGATGTCCATTTCCCGGCGCTGTTCCTGTGGATAGGCGCTACCCAGTTCAATTTTTATGTTCTCAGCCGTAGCCGAGCCAATGAGCAGGCTGTATTTTCGCCGTAGATGATTGATGATGGCCTCGTCCATTTTATCGCCACCAACGCGCACCGAGCGCGAATAAACAATGCCGCCATAGCTAATCACGGCGATTTCACTGGTACCGCCCCCAATATCCACGACCAGCGATCCTGATGCTTCGGTGACCGGGAGATCCGCGCCGATTGCAGCCGCCATGGGCTCTTCAATCAGATACACTTCACGCGCCCCGGCCGTCAGTCCCGTATCACGAATAGCCTTGCGCTCCACCGGCGTAGAGCCGTAGGGCACACAAATTACAATACGCGGCGCCAGTCCCCAGTTGCGCTGATGCACCTTGCGAATGAACTGTTTGAGCATTTCTTCAGTGATGACAAAATCGGCGATAACACCGTCTTTCAACGGTCGGATGGCCTGAATTGAACCTGGCGTACGACCCAGCATACGTTTGGCATCGCCACCCACAGCAAGTACTCGGCGATCTTTTTTCCCGCCACCTACATGGACGGCGACCACTGACGGTTCATCCAGAATAATACCTTCGCCGCGGACGTAAATGAGGGTATTCGCCGTGCCCAGGTCAATGGCGATATCTCTTGAAAAAAGGCCAAAAAGCCGTTGTAGCATCTGCTGTCCTTCCCTTGTTGTATAAAAAAGTCGAACCTGAACCCGCCCAAGCTAAAAGCTGAAGCGGTGTTGGTAAAGAAGAATGAATCAGATACCCATAAGAGCAGCCAGAGACATGCAGACCAGACCCATGGCGAAATAGCCTCCCGGGGTGATATTCAAGCGTGTACAAATACGGTTTTGATAGGTTGAATACATACAAACCTCCTGACATGGCGAACACTGGACCCATTCAGCAGGCAATGATGTGACGTGCGTCAACATCCGGTGATGTGGGCGATGATTCTTCGTGTGGACGGATGTTGCCGATGTTCATACAGGTAGATTCCTTGCCAGATACCAAGCGCCATTTTCCCCTGCCCGACAGGAATGCTGAGCGATGTGGCCGTGAGAGTGGCGCGAACGTGAGCGGGCATATCATCCGGACCCTCGGCGGTATGCTGAAAGATCGCATCTCCATCCGGCACAAGGCGGGACAGGAATCGCTCCAGATCGGATTGTACGGTTGGGTCGGCATTTTCCTGAATCAGAAGCGAACAACTCGTATGCTGCACAAACAGATGCAGCATACCGGTGTGAATCCCTGTTTGTGCCAACCACGTGGAAACCCGTCGTGTAATATTGATCATGCCTCGGCCATCCGGGGTAACGGTGATTTGCGTCTGCGCCTGCTCCATCAGACGAATTCCGTCCATACCGGAGCATGGTCGCTGGGGCGTTCACGGCCACGTTCATCGGTATGTACGCCGGCTACTCGCGGCTCCATCGCCGATGTCGCCAGTATATGATCGATGCGTAGACCCCATCCCCGCTGAAAGGCATTCAGGCGATAATCCCACCATGAATACATATCCTCTTCGGGGTACAGGGCGCGCACCGTGTCGGCCAATCCCAAGGCTAAAAATTTTTGGAATTGATCCCGCTCGGCATCGGAACACATAATTTTCCCTTTCCAGCGCTTCGGGTCATGGATGTCAATGTCCTCGGGCGCGATATTGAAATCACCCAGAACGATCAGTTTTTCATGTGCTTTCAGTTCTAGTTTCAGAAAGGCTTCAAATGCCGCAAGCCATCGTAATTTGTATTCGTACTTCTCCGAACCTACTTCCTGTCCGTTAGGGATATAGACATCAATGATACGCACGCCATTCACCGTAACAGCCAGTAACCTGCGCTGTGGATCATCAAAATCCGGAATACCGGCAGTAGCATCTTTTGTCGGAGATTGACTCAAAATAGCGACGCCGTTATAGGTTTTTTGTCCGGAAAAGCAAACGTGGTAACCCGCTGCCTCGATTTCGGCTTGTGGAAACCTCTCGTCCGGAAGCTTGGTTTCCTGCAAGGCCAGTATATCCGGCTGATGCGCTTCAAGATAACGTAGCACATGCGGCAAACGCACATTCAGCGAGTTCACATTCCACGTTACGATGTTCATGCCCGCCATGCTGGCTTGTGATGATTAAACTCACAAGGGAAGTGCCGATTAATTCTGGAGTGATGGATTGCTGACTGAAAGGGCAGATGCAGGATGCCGCTACAGGCTGTAAGCTTGCCCCATGTCCAAAGTGATCCCGATTAAGCCGGAAGGCGCCATGGGCGGGGAACCGATGACGGGGAAACCGCCATGGCTCAAAGTGCGCG
>BTQQ01000076.1:0-8100 GCA_036985955.1 Zetaproteobacteria bacterium
TGGCGCATGGTGTGGACGACCCTGTTGTGCCGTACTCTGCGGGCGAGGCCTCGCGCCGAAAGCTTGAAACAGCAGGTTGCCATATCGAATGGCATAGCTATCCGATGGAACACCATGTCTGTCCGCAGGAGATTAAAGATATCGGTTTATGGATTAGTGGAATTCTGGGAAAGTAAAAATATTTATTACAAGTTGCAGATTGTCAGTGAATCAAATCCCGTTTGCTCGCGGCAGGGCTATCGTTACGCAAATCAGCACACTGCAACACTACAAGTGTCGAATGACCAAACGACCGATTGCGGCAGCCACCAAGAACAGGCATTCGATTATCGTTTTATCATAGGTCGAATGATCTCTAGTCTGATTCGGGCGCTATCAGAATTAATTTTCCCTAATCGAAAGCCTTCCCATATTTCTCGGACATGGGGATCCATATCTTTAAGCACCATGCAACCACTCTGACCTGATGACATCCTTTCCCACAGTGGTTCGATTATTTGTCTGACGTTTTGGATAGCTTGTTCCTGCCATTCATGGTTTTCGGTTGTTTCACTAAATGCACCTTTCCAGTGAAGGTAAGAGGAAAGTATCCCCCAAGATTTCATTAGGTCACCGATTTTCCATTTGTTAATTCTTGGAGCATCTGGGCTTAGCGAGACTACTATTTTACTGAAATCTAAGAGCTTTTCATAATCTGGAACAATTTGTTTTAATCGCTTCTGCAACTTCATCGGCTCTGATAGGCACTTTTCATAGTTGCTCTGGGTTAGATCCGAACCTGCTGTAACGACAAGTTGTTGGAAGATAAGGTGTTCGATAGCAAGGCGTCCATCAATACAAGCATAGTGAAATGCAGCAAAATTTTCCGTGCGTATAGCAAGATCAAGCCATGAAGCAGCACGGTACCCAAATCCTTCAGCATCATGGAGGATATTCTCAGTGATGATTTGTTCAGAAGTTCGATTCCTATGGTCTGGGGCATGCATGTATATCTCGGCTATAGCCCAAACTAGGTATGTCCGTTCTTGGCTGTCGGCTCAATTGGTCGCTCAATCTAGTGTTAAACCCATTGCAACCCACACTTTCAGGAAACCTTGCGCAGCGGTTCAAATGCCTCGGCTTCAACGTAAACGCTGGCTGGATAAACCGGGCCGATGTCCACCATCATCCACACATCGGAACGCAAGCCCAGCTCCACATCCAACACATCGCCCGGCTTGAGCAAGCCCGTAATTTCTCTGGCAAGCAGCACCGGCCCGATACGCTCCTCCTGATTGTCAAAACTCAGGAACACCTGATGCGTTTCAAGCGATGCAATGCGGGCATGCCCCTCGATGAAGCGGGAAAAACGTTGCCCGCGCAAGCGGGGAGAGATACCACTTCCAAGACGCACAAAATGAAACAGCAGACGGGCAGCCTTGGCGACGCGCTCGCATTCAGGCCCCAGTTCATTCAAAACGGCCATGAACTCAAAGTATTTTGAATGACTGATTTTTCCCTTCTCCGACAGGAATGCCAGCCATTGGTGTATTACCAGCACGTATTCTTCAATCGCGGCAGCGTCGCCACTCATTTCGCGCAATAGATGCCAGCCAAAAAAATCCCGCAGGTGTTCCGGTTCAAGCTGTTCCAGTTCAAGACCATACAATTCTGCGCCAAACTCCACGTCGCCTTCCATGAGTTCACCCATGTGCGCATCCAGCGCCTGTTCCCAGTCGGCCAGCGGAGCCTCGTCCATCTCACCCAGATCATCCTGAAACAAGTCGGAATAGTGCAGAAGATAATCGGCCATACTTTCCATGCATGCTTCAGCCAGCTTCCCCTGTTCGGCATCCTTTAACATCCGGGTTCGTACAAAACGGTCCATCGAATCCTGCAGCAGCAATACCATCTCCTCTTGCCCATATCTTTCAATCTGGCTATGTTCACAACCGCTTCGGAATGGTCGCCCGCCCCTTCCGGCATACAATGACACTAGGAGTTCAACGATGCAAATCAACGCCCCGAGCATCCGTAAAGGAATGATTCTGGAACTGGATGGCGCACTCTGGCGCGTTGTAAAAACCCAGCATGTTACCCCCGGTAAGGGTGTGGCCTGCATGCAAGTTGAAATGCGCAATGTGGAAACAGGCAACAAAACCAATAAACGATTTAATTCCACTGAACGTGTCGAACGCGTCACGCTCACCCAGCGGCCCATGCAATATCTGTATGAAGATGGCGGCAACTATCATTTTATGGATATGGAGAACTATGAGCAAATCGAATTGGGCGAGGATTTCCTTGAAGATGCGAAACCCTACCTGCTTCCGGAAACCGAAGTACTCATTGAATTTCACGAACAACGCCCGCTGAATGTGCAGTTGCCGCAAACGGTGGTACTGGAAGTGGTCGAATGCGACGCCTCCATCAAGGGACAAACGGCCACCGGCTCCTACAAACCCGGCAAGCTGGAAACCGGTGCCACCATCATGGTGCCGCCCTATCTGGAGGCAAACACAAAAATCAAGGTCAATACGGAAACCGGCGAATATATGGAACGTGCCTGACCAAATACTGCAGACCGTTAGGCCTTCTCATTCACTTGCTGCAGATTGCTGAGAATCCGGCGCAATACGACGCATGTCGCATCAAATTCATCCTGAGTTACGCCACGAATCGCGGTCGCCACATAATCCATAAGTATGGGGTGAATACACTGAATAGCCCCGTTTCCACTGGTAGTCAGAAAGGCCCGAACCACCCTTCGGTCGACCGGATCCGGTCGACGTTCGACATAACCTTTCCGTACCAACCCGTTAAGCAGACGCGTAATCACCGCCTTGTCCTTGGCCAGGGTGTTGGCAAGATGAGTTTGCGTGGCGCCGTCTTCCCTTCTAAGCAATACCAATACGCCCAGTTCTTCATGCGTGATAACAAAACCGGCCTCCCCGCACCGGTGGACAATGCCCTGACGAAAAGCATACGTCAGGTGGTTGACGAGGTAGCCGAGGCTATCCTCAAACCGTTGAGAAACGGCGGCATCATTCATGTGCTGCATACTAGGATAAATAATTGACATTATCAATAATTGACATTATCAATAATAATAGCTAGCCTGCATTTTTCATAAATTATCTAAGTAAGGATATGGCAGTATTTATGAAAAATGCAGGCTAGGTTTTTTTGTCGCGAAATGAATCGACATCATTAGGATGTCCGCAAACAAGTCTCACAAAAGGAACCTGTTATCCGGAACATGCGCCTCATTTTATTTCTTTCCTGTTACGCCATATTATTTGCGGCATGGCCTGCTATGGCGGCTCCGATAAGCCTTACCTCGGTCATACGCACTGTGCTGGAGCGGCATCCGGATATCGTCTTGAGCCGGCTACAACCACAATTCGCGGATGCCGATGCACAAGGCATCGCCGGACAACTGGACCCCGCCCTGTCCGCCACCGTCACTGTCAGCGACGAACAGACACCTTTTGTCAGTGAATTCGCCCCCGTCAGCACGAAGCGCCGCCAATTCACCGGCACCATCAGCAAACCGCTGGCCAGCGGCGATACGGTAACACTTGGCGTGGACTTCAACCGGCGATTCCTGGACTTCAATTCACGGTTCGCGTCCATACTCGCCAATCCCAACCCGGCCTACCGCAACCAGATAGACCTGACCGTGCGCCATCCGCTGCTGCGTGGCGCCGGCAGGCCAGCGTATAACAAAGCGCTTGAAGCGTCCCGCGCCGACAAAAAAGCAGCCTTGATGCAGGTGCGTACGACGGAGGATCAATTGGCCCTGCAGGCCCTGCAACTGTACTATGGCATTGCCTCCGATACCGAGAACGTGAGTCTGGCGGATGAAGCGGTCTCCCGGGCCGAACGCGTATTGGCCGACCAACGCCGGCGTGAGCGGTTTGGCCTGATCGAGGCGGCTGACCGGCTACAGGCCGAAGCCTTGCTGTCCACGCGCCGCATGGACAGCAAACAGACAAGGGCGACACTGGCACGCGATATCGCTGCCCTGAACCGTCTCATGCTGCGCGATCCCGATACGCCGCTGTCCGTCATTGCGGATGAACCTGTGCCATCCGGTACGTCGGATTTTGAAGAATCCATACAACGCGCTCGAAAGCACCGTCCGGAAATCAAGAATCTGGAAGCAAAATTGCAGGCCGCGGAATCAAGGCTGATGGAGGTGCGCGACAAGGAGCGCATGCAACTGGATGTGGTCATGAAACTCGGTAGCCGCTCGCTGAACGCTCTCTCCGGCACGGCATTCAAGCAGGGATTCAGTATCAGCGACCGTTTTGCCTCCCTTGATCTGGAATTCAGCGACACCGTGGGCAGGCGGTCCGCCAGATCCGAAATCCGCCGGGCGGTCCTTGACCGCGAGCAAGTGCTGCTGGAACACCGGCAGGCCCTGGAACGCATCAAGGATGATATCAGCCGCACGCTGACCACTTTCACAACGGAGCAACAGACATGGCAAGCCGCAGAAGCACGGGTCAAGGCCGAAAAACGTAAGTTCGAAGCGGAACGCCGCCGCTACCGGGAGGGCCGCTCCAGTACCGCTAACCTGATTCAGTTCGAGGGTGAACTCCTGACAGCCGAAGTAGATGCCTCCCGCAGCCGTATCCTGCTGCTGCTCGCCTACCGGCAGGTACAGTGGGCCGAGGGTTTGTTACTGCAGACGTTGCATATCGTTCCCGTGACCAGCGGTAAAGTACAGCAGTGAAACGCCTGATCGCCTTTTTTGTCGAGCGGGGTTTGCTCGTCAATATGCTATCCCTGATGCTACTGGCCGGTGGAATCTTTGCCGCGCTATCCATTCAGCGTGAGGCATTTCCCAGCATTAATTTTGATCTGGTCATTATTAATACTGCATGGCCCGGAGCTTCGCCCAGGGAAGTCGAGCGCCTCATCGTGACACCGATTGAGCGTGAACTGAAAGGTATTGATGGCATTGATACAATCCGATCCACCGCTTATCCCGGCTCCATGTCCATTAATATTGAAATCGACCCGGACTATACCGACCGTTCCCGTTTTGTTTCCGATGTTCAGCAGGCCATCAACCGTGCCGATCTGCCTGATGATTTGCCGGATGATCCAATACTGACGGAAATCAAGTCGGAGCAATCGCCAGTATTATCATTTACTATTTTCGGTGATTTTAAGCCGTTAACACTTAAGCGCATCGCCGACCATATTGAAGATGACGTGCTCGATCTCCCCGGTGTGGCGCGTATCGTCACCCAGGGTAAGCGCAAGGAGGAAATCCGCATCGTGCTGGATCCCAGGCGCATGCGCCGCCAGCGTGTTTCCACCAATGATGTAGTACAGCTGATCCGGGGCTGGAATATCAATGCACCCGGCGGATCTCTGAAGGAAGCGAAAGGTCAGGAATTGATTCGCGTGACCGGGCAATTCTCATCGGCTGAAGATGCCGCGAATCTCGTTCTGCGCGCCAATGAACGTGGCGATGCGCTTCGCCTGTCGGACATTGCCGATGTGTATGAAACGCTGGATGAACCCACCCGTTATGTTGATGCCATGGGCAAGTCGGCTATTAACATGATTGTCATGAAAAAAGGTGATGCTGATATTATCGACCTGGTTGACCGCGTACGCGCCTATCTGAAGACCATCCCGAAAAAATACGGCACGAACTTGCATGTTCGCACCTATCAGGATTATTCAACCGTTACCCGCCTGCGGCTGGGGGTGCTGACCAGCAATGGCAGCATCGGTTTACTGCTGGTGCTCTTTACCCTGTTGCTATTTCTGCGCCCGGCGGTAGCCCTGACCGCCGCATGGGGATTGCCCATTATCTTTTTCTCGGGACTGCTTGTGCTTTATATGGCTGGCAACACACTCAATCTGCTGACTATGTTTGGTTTTATTATCGTACTTGGTCTGATGGTGGACGATGCCATCATCATCGGGGAAAACGCCACATGGCACATGGAACAGGGCATGAAGCCAAACCACGCCGCCGTGCTGGGAACCTATGAACTGGCCGGCCCCGTCAGTGCAACCGTGCTGACGACCATTGTCGCTTTCCTGCCCCTGATGTTCATGCAGGGCATCATCGGCAAGTTTGTTTTTTCCATTCCGGTCGTAGTCGTGGTGCTACTGTTTTTTTCCTGGCTGGAAGCGCTGTTTATTCTTCCCAACCATATCCAGGATATCAGCAATCCGCGCGCCCATCCCAGGGAACGCCGCCTGCTGGTGTGGATCACGAGCATCTATACATGGGTGTTGAAACTGGCGGTAAAATTACGCTATCTCACTGTTTTCGTTACTGTTATGGTTCTCGGCGGCAGCATGTGGCTGGCTTCAACAATGACGTTCCAGCTTTTCCCGTCCGGCGGCGAAAGCCAGTTTTATCTGCGCGTGACAGCACCCAATGGCACGACACTCGAAGACATGCGGAAGATACTGCTGAATATAGACAGCAAGGTGCGCGCACGCATTGACCCGTCCATTCTTGAAACTACCATCACCATTGCCGGTCAGAGCAGTGCGAACGAACGCGATAGCTTGAAACAAATGGGGGATCATTTCGGCTTTGTACGTGTCATTCTCACACCATTTACCCTGCGTGATATTTCAGCCTTTACGGTTATGCATCAACTTGAAAAAAGCATTCCGAAGCTGTTTCCGGATCTGCCCATCAATTTTGTGATGCTCAAACCCGGCCCGCCAGTAGGCAGTGCGCTGGAGGTGGAACTCTCCGGCCTTGACGAGGCAGGCATTACGCGAGCGGCCAGGAATCTGGTGGCCTACCTTTCCCATATCCCGGGAGTTCATTCCATTGAAAGCGGCCTGACGCCTGGTGACCCTGAAGTGCATGTTGTGCTTGACCGGCGTCTTGCGGCCTATGCCGGGGTGGATCTGGCGACTGTCGCCACCCATATCAAGGCGGCTTTTGACGGGTTGCGCGTCTCCACCCTGAGCCGGGGCAAGGAAGAAGTGGATGTCACGTTGCGTTACCCGGAACGTTTTCACCACAATATGCGGGCGCTACAGCAACTCGGAATCCACAACCGCACGGGGGGATTAACTCCGCTTGGAGAATTGGCGCATTTTGAAACTAAAGCTGGCGTCACCAGCATTCACCACAAAAATGGTAATCGTATCATTAATGTTTCCGCCGAGGTGGATACGCGGAAAATCTCCTCCAAGGCGTTGAATGCGCAAACAGTGCGGGACAAGAAGAAATGGCTGGGCAGCGATATGGATCGGGTCAATCTGCACATGGGAGGGGAAGAGGAACGCTCGCAGGAGTCGATGCGCGGCCTGATTTTCAGCTTTGTCTATGCGCTGGCTGGCATCTTCGTTATTCTGGCTATTCAGTTTAACCGCCTGAGTTATCCGTTGCTGGTCATGCTGGCCATTCCCTTTGGCGCCATCGGTATCATCGCAGGCTTCTTCCTGCATGGACAACCGTTGTCGTTCATGGCGTTAATGGGTTTTGTGGCGCTGACCGGCGTCGTTGTCAATGATTCACTGGTAATTGCCGTGTTTATCCAGCGAGGCATTGAAAAAGGCAAAGCATGGCGCACGGCAGTGCATGAAGCAGGAAAACGCAGGTTGCGCGCCGTACTGCTGACCACCATTACCACCGTAGTTGGTCTGTTGCCTATAGCCTACGGTTGGGGCGGTTTTGACCCTTTCGTGGCCCCCATGGCATTGGCGCTATCCTGGGGTTTGTTGTTCTCCACCGGCATCACGCTGCTCTCCATTCCTGCCGCCTTCGGCATCGGTATGGATATAAAACATGCCGCTTGCTGGTTTCTGCAACATCTCCCAGGCAAAAAGTGCCGCGCAGGATGAATACCTGTTCATGTGTTCTTCACATGATTTTCAGAGACATCATTTATAGTTCCTGCTGTCTGGCGCCACCCTCCCTCCCCTCCCTCCCCGGCGTCAGGCATGAAACATGGCTCCGGCGATAAACGCCGGGGCCTATTTCATTTTAGGGCAGTTTTATGGTCTGACTCCAATTTGGCCTGTTTTTTGCTCTCTATTCCTGACTGTGCGGAAGCCGCACATATTGCATTTCCAAACAGGTCGCCCTGTAATGTAAAAGGATAGGAGAAACCCATGAAA
>BTQQ01000077.1:0-8033 GCA_036985955.1 Zetaproteobacteria bacterium
TGCGGGCCCATGGCGCAATTGGTTAGCGCTACCGGCTCATAACCGGTTGGTTCCAGGTTCGAGTCCTGGTGGGCCCACCATTTTCCCGCTGCCAGCCTGCGATATTGTTGATATTCAGTTCAATCTCTTGATTGAAAGTAACGCAGGTATATCGTAGACCCCTGAAGCGAACCGAATTTCCGTGCTTGGGCTTCATATCCAATAGCAAGGAAATCAAGGGCATATAAGGAAGCGCAATAGATGGAAAATCAAGTCCTCTTATTACGTTAGTTAGGCTGGAACGCTCGCTATGCTCGCTCTCCAGCCTAACGGCATTGGCAATCAACATGACTGCGGAATCATCCAAATATACCTGTATGCTCTCCTCGCAGATTATTGCCAATGCCGGTATGTGAAAAAATGAACCAACGAGATTAATTTATGAGCCGAGATTTGAAGTTAATAATAAAGAATTACAAAGAAGACCAAGAAACGGTATTTAATAGTTGGTTCGTAAATAATGATGAAAGATTAAAAGCATTTCGTTCAATTCGTAGAGGTGTTTTTGATGTAATACAAGATATAAAAGAAGGCAAGTTTGGTAATGATTTTAAAGGCTCATCCCTAGAGGTTGTATTAAATTGCATCACTGAACAAAAACAAGTATTTAAAGGCGCGTCTCATCCGTTCTACTGGAAGCCAAAATTACGAATACCAGACATATATGAAAATGAGGAAAACAAAATTGCCTTTGGTCAGTTTCTTAAAAAATGCATTCATGCCACTAAAGAAGATCAAATATTAAAAGAAATTATTTTACTAGATCAAAGAAAAATAAAAGGGCTAGGCCCTGCGGTTGCAAGTATATTATATTTTTTACATCCAACAATTATTCCACCCTGTAACACAGCCATTGTAAATGGTTTCAACTCTCTATTTAAAGATAAAGTAAAACTGGGTTCATGGACAGAATATTTAAGAATGAGAGAAGTCATAATAGAAAAAAACAATGAATTAAAATCCGAACTATCAAACGACCTAGGGGCTTTTGCGGGCTTATTATTTGATGTTGGCGAAAAGAAACTATTGATAAGTGACGACCATATTTCTGATGAAGAACGAGTAAAAATAGAAAAGAAACTTAAAAAAAGACATAAGGAAGTTACAAGCGAAATGGAGGAGGAAGATCTCCATACTGAAATGCAATATCATATTATGACAATTGGTGGTTCTATAGGTTATGATGTTATCGCAGCATCAAATGATAGGTCTAAATGCCACAATGGTAAAAGCTTATCATTTATGAGTCTTGATAAGTTTCCTGATCTGGAAGTAGACAAAGACACTTATAAAACAATTACACTTATTGATGCAGTATGGTTTGATAAAGGCACAAACAATATTACTTGTGCATTTGAGGTTGAAAAAAGCACATCAATATATTCTGGCATATTGAGATTGACCGACTTACATTTTTCGTTCAAAGATAATCCACCATCTTTGTATCTTATTATTCCTGACAACAGAGAAAAAGAAGTGCTATTACAGCTGCAAAGACCATCTATAAAAAATAGTGAAATTGAAATACACTATATATTATTTTCTGAACTGAAAAATAATTGTGATGCTATTTGTAAATTTGGCGAAGACAAAGAAATACTTAAAAAGATATCAAGGGTTGCGAGTTGAAAAATTACATAATAAATAGCTGCACTGTCCCCGTTTTCGTCCTGTAGTCGCAAGAAGACAAACGGCACACATCGCACTATAGTTCGTGGATGAAGTCTTATGTTTGGGATGCAGAAAAGAATGATTGGCTCAAAGAAGAGAGAAACATTTCGTTTGAGGGTGTCGTGCTTAACATCCAGCTTGGCAATGAAGTGGATATCTACGACCACCCAAACCAGAAACGCTATTCAGGCCAGAAAGTTTCTGTTGTTTTGATCGAAGGTTACGCATACCTCGTTCCTTTTGTTGAAAATGAAGATGAAATATTTCTGAAAACTATCATTCCCAGTCGTAAGGCAACTAAAATATACGCAGGTGATTCCAATGAATAAACTTAACTCAGAAGAGAAAGAAATCCTCGAAGCTTTTGAAAAAGGCGAACTTAAACGTTCAAAAAATGTAATACAGGAAATAAAGCAGCACCGGGCTGTCGCTGAGGCTACGTTCAAGAAAGATGCCCGGATCAACATTCGCCTGTCCTCCCGGGATCTTCGCTTATTGCAAACACGAGCTTTAAGGGAAGGCATGCCCTATCAAACATTAGTATCCAGTGTTTTGCATAAATTTGTTGATGGACAGTTGGTTGATAAAGCGGCCAACGAATAGCTCCACCCGACCGAAAACCGCTACGTGGTTTATCGTGCAAACACCCATTCCGATCCCGTGGACATGTCCGTTCGATAGCGGTAATCCGCCAGATTGAACTGTTTGATGTCTTCGGGGTCATCAATCCGGTTCTGAATCACAAATCGGCTCATCAGGCCGCGCGCTTTCTTTGCATGGATGCCAATAATTTTATAGCCGTCATCCTTTTGTTCCCTGAATTGCACATTAATCACGCGTCCGATTAGGCGTGAAGACTGCACGGCCTTTGAATATTCGTTGGAAGCCAGATTGATCAGCACAGGTTCAGGCTCTCCGGACAATGCCTGATTCAACGCATCGGTGATGGTGTTTCCCCAGAATGCATACAAATCCCTGCCGCGCGCATTGGCCAGACGCGTCCCCATTTCCAGACGGTAGGCCTGCATCAAATCCAGTGGCCGCAATAATCCATACAGGCCGGACAGGATACGCAGGTGATCCTGCGTAAAAGCCACATCGGACTCGCTCAAACTGTCCGCATCCAGTGCGGCATAGACATCACCGCGAAAAGCAAACAATGCCTGTTTGGCGTTCTCCGGCGTGAACGGCGTATGCCAGTAGCGATAACGCCGTGCGTTCAATTCCGCCAGTTTGGGACTGATGTTCATCAACCCGCCAAGCTCTTTAGCGGACATCATGCGCAAGCTGTTGGCCAGTTCCTGCGACGCATCCAGAAATTCCGGAACAGTAAATGCGGAAACCGGCGCCGGTGTTTCAACATCCAGCTTCTTTGCCGGAGAAATCATCATTAACATGGCAGATAACATATCGCGACCTTATTGTTTCAGCAACGACTCTCAACAGATTCGTAACAAATGGATGAAGTCCTCCAAAAAAACCATTATGCTGCGCACCCTTTGAATTTAACGGGTACGGATTTAGCGATACAGGAGAGCAACACATGGCGATAACGGTTTATTACGATGACGATGCCGATCTTTCAATCATTCAGGGCAAGAAAGTAACCATTCTAGGTTATGGCTCTCAGGGCCATGCCCATGCCCTGAATCTTAAAGAGTCCGGCGTAGATGTTACGGTCGGACTGCGCAAGGGATCTTCATCCTGTGCCAAGGCAGAGGATGCC
Source organism: Zetaproteobacteria bacterium (assembly GCA_036985955.1). Taxonomy (GTDB): domain Bacteria; phylum Pseudomonadota; class Zetaproteobacteria; order Mariprofundales; family Mariprofundaceae; genus JAUZQZ01. Next base: position 3,437 of record BTQQ01000077.1, read on the forward strand.
GGGTTGAAAGTGGCCGATATTGCCGATGCCGTGAAAGATGCGGATGTGGTCATGGTATTGCTGCCGGATGAGAATCAGGCGCAGGTGTACCGCGAGTCCATCGAACCGAACCTCAAGAAAGGCGCGGCGCTGGCCTTTGCGCATGGATTCAATATCCACTTTGCTACCATCAAACCACGCGGCGATCTGGATGTGATTATGGTTGCACCCAAGGGGCCGGGACATCTGGTGCGTCATACCTTCACCGAAGGCGGCGGCGTGCCCAGCCTTATTGCCGTGGACCAGGACGCCTCCGGCAATGCCAGGGCGCTGGCGCTTTCCTATGCCAAGGCCAACGGCGGCACCCGTGCGGGCGTAATTGAAACTACTTTCCGCGACGAATGCGAAACAGACCTGTTCGGCGAACAGGCCGTGCTTTGCGGCGGCCTGACCGCATTGATTACCGCAGGTTTTGAGACACTCACCGAAGCGGGTTATCCGCCGGAAATGGCCTATTTCGAGTGCCTGCATGAAGTGAAGCTGATCGTGGACCTGATCTACGAAGGCGGCATTGCCAATATGCGCTACTCCATTTCCAACACGGCTGAGTATGGTGATCTCACTCGTGGGCCGCGTGTGGTTAACGAAGAAACCAAGGCGGAGATGAAACGGATATTGAAGGAAATCCAGTCCGGTGAATTCGCCCGTGAATTCGTCGAAGAGTGCAATTCCGGCAAGATTTCCATGAATGCCAAGCGCCGTCTGGCTTCCGAGCATGAAATCGAGCGTGTGGGTGAGCAACTGCGTGCGATGATGAGCTGGATCGGCCAGTCCAAGATTGTGGACAAGTCGAAAAACTAAGCCGCATCCGGCAACCTGTCTAACGGGAGGCTAATGCCTCCCGTTTTTTTATTTCATGGCAAAATACAAAGATTGGAATACCTATAAAGTTGCTCTCAAGTCTTCCCTTACTTTTCTTGTCCAGGAATCTCTGAAAGGCACACTCATTGGTGGGAAATCCTACCATCTATAGGGCTGCCCGGTGAATGAGCCGGAATAAGGACGGGTTTCCGTTCCATCATTCCCGAACTGGCATTGGATAGCTTGGGAAACTAGGGCCTGTTCACATAAAATCCGGGCGCAGCGCTACGCCTGGATTTTATGTGAACAGGCCCTAGTCTGCTTAATATATGCTATGCGAGATTTGAAACATACGCTGATAAAGCGAAAGCTCATAAACCTTCCAGCGCTGGGGGTGCTCCTTATTTTCGGCATCCCGGTCCAGCCCTGCATGGGCCAATCGTCTACGCCTGACGCACCCACCGCCGCTGAATCACCGCATCAAATCCAGATCGAACTCAAGAATGTCCGGGGTTCGTCGGATCTGGATGCAGAACTGAAGAAACAACTGATCGAGTATTACCAGTCGGCCATGGGCAGCATGGAGGCATCCGAAGCTTATTCAGCCAAGGCCAAGGCATTCAAACAAAGCAGTAAATCTGCTCCTTCACAGCTTGAGAAAACCACCAGGGCGCTGGCAAAGGCGGAACGGGCGTCCGGGGTATCAATCCGGTTGCCGGATGGCATCAAGCTGCGGGAACTGGAACAACGTCTGCTTAAGGAGCAGGCGGAACTGGCATCCATTGACGGGGAGCGTGTCGATCTGGACAAGAAGCTACAGAATCTTCATGGCAGACCTGATGCGGCGCGGAAGCAACTGGCGCAGGCCAGAGTGCAACTGGAAAAGATTGAAGGGGAATTGAATGTATCGCCAGCCGGCGAGGCGCCATTGCTTGCCAAGGCGCGAAAAACCGCTTTACGGGCAAGCCAGCAGGCCCGCATGAATGAGATCAGGATGCTCGACCAGGAGCGGCTGACTCACGGCATCCGGCTCAAGCTGGTCACCGCCCAACGTGATCTGGCAGCAAAAAAAGCATCAAGGATCCGGGCCCGGATCCAGCTTCTACAGGACAGGGTAAATCAACTACGGCAATCAGAGGCGGAACGCACCCAGAAAAAAACATTACGTGCCGAGAGCGAGGCTTCTGGAAAGCATCCCGCCATACGTGATTTGGCCAGGAAAAATGCAGAGCTGGGTGCGGAACTGTCAAATGCCGTAGCCGGTCTGGAACGCGTTAATGCTTCCCGCGAGGCGATAAGTGCACGCTTGAAACAAATTGAGCAGGATGCCGCGAAAACGAGGCAATGGCTGGAGAAGGCCGGCTTGAGTGAGGCGTTGGGACAGGTTCTGCGCGGCCAGCGCCGCAAGATACTTGATCTGCGCCGTTACAGGAAAGGGGGCGATGAACTCCAGGCGGAAATTGCCAAGGTGAGCCTCGGCCAGTTCAGGGTTGAGGAGATGCAGCGTGATCTGGGCGATCTTAAAGCCGCCGTGGCGCGAATCATGGATAAGCAGGTTAAGGCGGCGATGCCCGCAGTCGACAGGGATGAGATCGCGGCCGAGGTACGCAGGCTGCTGGGCGACCGGCAGGTCCTGCTGCGCAAGCTTGGCGCCGCACAAACGGATTACCTCTGGGCACTTGGTGATCTTGATGCGACGCAGAAGCAGTTTGTAACTTCGGTAAGGCAATACACCGCGTTCCTTGACGAACATTTGCTATGGAACCCCAGCGCATCACCACTGGACATGGACATGCTAAGTGATGTGATCCCGGCGCTAGGCCATCTTTTCTCACCGGCGGGGTGGGGCAATATCATTCGCTCGTCAGCACATGCAGTACGCGCCAGCCCTTTCCGGACCGGAGCGGCCGTGTTTGTTTTTGCGGCGCTTTTATGGTTTCGCCGTCGGCGCCTGAAGGCACTGGAGTCCATTGCCAAGTACGTGCAGGCACCGCATTCAGACCGGTTTTCCCTTACCATTCAGGCAATGACGGTCAGCCTGCTTGCCGCCGCTCCCTGGCCCTTGCTGGCGGGTGTTGTGGGTTGGTGGCTGCAGTCCCATGCTAATGCCGCCGAGATTGCCGGGGCTGCCGGTATGGGCCTGTCGGCCCTGGTCATGCCCTTGTTGTTGATACTGCTGCTTCGCGTTATCTGCCTGCCGAAAGGGGTGGCAATTGTCCATTTTGGCTGGCGGGATGAGACGGCATCGTTATGGCGGCGCCACCTGTCATGGTTGATGCCCATTTTCCTGCCAGCTTTGTTCATCAGCGCCTTTGCCGGCTTGCAGGGAGGGGAAGGCTATGCCGCGAGTCTCGGGCGTCTTGGTTTCATGGTTGGCATGGTGGCGCTGGCCGTATTTTTCCAGCTTGTACTGCATCCGAAAGACGGCGTGTTCGGGGAATATCTGCGCCACAACCCTGAGGTCTGGCTCTCCCGCTTCCGCTACCAGTGGTTTGCCATCTCCATCGCAGCGCCGCTCATTCTGGCCACCCTGGCGGCCGCAGGATATTACTACACTGCGTTGCAGCTGAAGATGCAACTCTTCGCGACCATCGGCCTGTTGGCCGGTATCTCTTTCTTCCATGCCATAGTTGTTCGATGGCTGGCTGTGTCCAAACGCAAGCTTGCCTTGATCCAGTTTCAGGAAAGGAAGGAAGCCGAAGCCTCTGGCCAGGCGAGTGCGGAAGTCCCGGCAGATACGCATCCGGGCAAAGTGGAACTGACGGCATTTGATACGCCCGGAGTCGGGCTGGAAACGGTTGACGACCACATCCGCAAGCTGCTTCGCACCGTGACCGGAATAACCCTCGTGGTAGGGCTATGGCTTATCTGGACCGAGGCATTTCCTGCTCTGGCTTTTCTCGACGATGTAACTCTGTGGCAACAGTCGGTTATGCAGGACGGCCGGGAGATACTGCAACCCGTTACTCTGGCGAATCTGGCGGTTGCCATTGTGCTGGCACTGGCAACCTTTGGCGCAACACGCAATCTTCCCGGCGTACTGGAAATCGCATTTCTGAACCGCCTGTCAATCGATCCCGGCAGCCGCTATGCCATCACGACCATCTCCCGCTATGCCATAGCCACCATAGGCGTCATCATGGTATCCGATGCGCTGGGTTTAAGCTGGTCGAAGGTGCAGTGGCTGGTGGCCGCGATGGGGGTGGGGCTTGGCTTCGGCCTGCAGGAGATCGTCGCTAATTTCGTTTCCGGTCTCATTATCCTGTTCGAACGACCGATCCGCATTGGCGACACGGTGACGGTGAACGATGTCTCGGGAACGGTCAGCCGCATTCGTATCCGCGCCACCACGATCACGGACTGGGACCGTAAGGAACTGATCGTGCCCAACAAGGCATTTATCACAGGTAGCCTTGTCAACTGGACGCTTTCCGATCCCATTACGCGTGTCGTGATCAAGGTGGGCATTGCCTACGGCTCCGATATCGCGCTAGCGCACAAGGAAATGCTCAAAGTGGTCAAGTCGATCCCACTGGTGCTGGATGAACCGGAAGCTTCCATTTATTTCATCGGCTTCGGCGACAGCTCGCTGGATTTCGTGGTCCGGGCATTCGTCAAGGATCTGGACAGCCGCTTGCCGTTGATTCATCAGTTGCATTTGAAGATTGAGGAGGCCCTGCGCTTACACGGTATCGAGATCCCGTTTCCGCAGCGGGACGTTCATGTGCGGTCCGTGGTGGCGGAAGAGGACTGACCT
>BTQQ01000078.1:0-7955 GCA_036985955.1 Zetaproteobacteria bacterium
TTTGCGTATGACTTCAAGGTGTACGGGCGGGCAGGCGAGGCGTGCCCGGGTTGTGGCAAGCATATCCGGCGCATCGTGCAATCCGGACGCAGCACCTTTTATTGCCCGTATTGCCAGCATTGACCCGGACTATTCATGAATACTGCCGCACCCTTACTTGTCCCTTTGCCCGCAACGAATCCTTCGTCGGTCGTCCGTATACGTGGCTACGACCTCCTTCCTCCGAATTCATTGTGAACAAAGTTACTGCGTAATCATCACTGCGATTCATGAATAGGCCGGGTTAAACTGTTCGATAACATGAATAAATTTTATGAACCGTGTCACGAGTTATTCATGTTTACCAAGCATTATTCGTCTCATCTTGTCGGAGAAAGGAGATGAATGTTGACAGTGAAAAAAACTATTAATGAATATCTGGATGCAACTGAGCGCAAGTATGGCGCGTCGGTAAGAAAGCAAACGAGTGTTGAACACCGTGGCGGTATTCAGATTGTTCTTAAACGCCCCGATCGGCATGCACAAACGGTTGATGTGGGTAGCTTGCGTCTGATGACGGAGCAATTACTGAAAGCTGCATAAAGTTCAGTATTTTAGTTGTATCAGGAGGCCGGTTCATTCCGGCCTCCTTTGTTTTTCAGAGCACGCTTGATGTGTAGGATGCAGCGCGTAATTGTCAGCAAATTCCTACGGAGAGAAAGTGTGAAACGCAAACTCGAAGCATCCCTGCAACTGGCCGTGGAAGCCCTGTTATCGGAACATGGTGAGGAAAATGGCGTACGGGTTGCATTGACCCGTCCTAAAACACGGGATCACGGGGATTATGCCGCCAATGTTGCGATGCCGCTGGCCGGACGGTTGGGCATCAGACCCCATGAAGCCGCGCAGCGCCTTTTGGATCTGGTGCAATGGCCGCCTGTGGTGGAGAAAACAGAGATTGCCGGCCCCGGATTCATCAATATTCATCTGCAACAGGCATCGGAAGCCTCTATTCTGGCAAAAATTGTGACACAGGGCGTTCATTATGGGCGCGTTGCGGTGGATGTGCATGCGCCACGTGCCTGCGTTGAATTTGTATCGGCCAATCCGACCGGGCCGATGCATGTCGGGCATGGTCGTGGTGCGGTGGTGGGCGATGCGCTTTCCAGCGTGATGGAGGCGCGCGGTGTGCGTGTGCAGCGGGAATATTACATCAACGATGCAGGCAACCAGATTGGCGTGCTGGCGGATTCGGTGTGGTTGCGCATGCGTGAATTGCAGGGTGAATCTATAGATTTTCCGGACGGTTGTTATCCGGGGGAATATATTGTGGATGCAGCCAGAGCCACCCTGAAGAAACGATCCTTCGCGGAACTTCAGGCCATGTCAGAAAAAGACCGCCGCATATGGCTTGGTTGCGATGCCGTCCATGCCATGATGGCGATGATCCGGAGTGATTTACAGTTGCTTGGCATTTCCTTTGATGAATATTTTTCGGAAAAGAGCTTGCATCAATCCGGTAAAGTAGGGGAATTGATTGAGCAGTTAAAAGCGGATGACCTGATTTACATGGGGACGCTTCCGCCTCCCAAGGGTAAGGAAATCAAGGATTATCATCCGGTAGAGCAATGGCTGTTTCGTACCACGCAGTTTGGCGATGACGTGGATCGGCCATTGGCCAAAAAGGATGGAACAGCCACCTATTTTGCCGCTGATATCGCCTATCATATGAATAAACATGAGCGGGGGTTTGACCGGCTGGTGGATGTATGGGGCGCGGATCATGGCGGTTATGTCACCCGTGTGCAGGCGGCCATGCAGGCGCTAACGGGCAAGAAACATCAACCGGAAGTCATGCTGGTACAGATGGTCAATCTGATGCGTGATGGCAAGCCGGTGCGTATGTCCAAACGGGCCGGAACCTTTGTGACGCTGCGCGAGGTGGTGGAGGAAGTGGGGTCCGATGCTGTGCGCTTTAATTTTCTAACCCGAAGAGCCGAAAGTCAGCTTGATTTTGATCTGGAGATAGCCAAACAGAAGAACGACGAAAATCCGGTCTATTATGTGCAGTACGCCCATGCCCGGGTGTGCGCCATTCTGCGCAAAGCGGATGAAGAGGGGCTGCGATTGCTTAAGCCCGAAGACGTTGAGGTGTCGCATCTTGTGGGAGCTGAAGAAACCGCGCTGATCAAACACTTGCTGGCTTATCCCGAAGTGCTGGAAACTGCGGCCAATCGACTGGAGCCATACCGAATAGCTGTTTATCTGATGCAACTGGCCGCGAATTTGCATAGTTTCTATCACAAGCATCGTGTCATTATCGAGGATGTTGAGTTGGCGCAGGCGAGATTGTTGCTGATGCAGGCGGTGAAACAGGTTCTGGCCAACGGGCTTGAATTGCTGGGCGTATCCGCACCGGAGGTGATGTGATGGCTCGCAAGGATTTTGCCGAGGTGCAGGCCCCGCAGCCGGTGGATCATGGCATGGGAAACATGCAAAGCATATTTGTGGTTGCAGGCATGCTGATCGTTGTGGGAGTGAGTTTTGTCGGTGGTTTTATGCTGGGGGAGAAACAGGGTAAGGCAAAGGCGGAGTACGCGGGAAAACAGCATCTTCTGGAACAGATTGATAAGCAACGGCGCGAGCTTGACGTATTGAAAAAAACGGCTGGAAATCAGAAACGTAATTCCGGTAAGGCCTCGACACAGGTGGGGGAGCTTACTTTTTACAATACGTTGCCCAATCAAAAGGTGGCTCCGGCGCCTTTGGATACATCACAAAGTGAAACAAACCATAAAAATAAGGTGACGGATATAATCCAGCGTGAACTGGCTCAACGGGGAGTGCAACCCGCACCCGTGGGAGTATTCAAGCTTCAGGTTGGCTCGTATCAGCGCAGAAATAAAGCGGAAACGCTCAAGAACCGGCTCGAGCAAAAGGGGTTTCCAGCTTTTGTGCAGCAAACCATGGTGCCGGAACTCGGTTTGTGGTTCCGGGTTTATACCGGACCCTATCCTGACCGGCGCGTGGCCGAACAAGCCAGATTACAGGTGCAGGCAAAGATGCACATCACGGGTCTGTTATTGCGGGATAAGTGAATAGTTCACTGGACCCCCGAAGAATCGCTGCGCATCACTGGGCTGCCGGGGTTTTGGGCGGTAATTGCACCATTCGTCCTCTTGCCGGAGACGCTTCCTTCCGGCGGTATTTCAGAATCAGCCATCAGGGGGAACCCTTTGTGTTGATGGATGCCCCGCCCGAAAAAGAGAATGTAGGGCCTTTCTTAAATATTCGCCGCTGGCTGGAAACAGTTGGTGTGCGCGTACCGCATCTGGTAGCGGAGGATATGCCCCACGGTTTTTTGCTACTGGAAGATTTTGGCGATGTAACGTGGGCCGTACATTTACGTGACAACCCTGATCCTTCCTGCTTGCTGGAAGATGCGATTCGGCAACTTGGTCTTTTACAATCGCATGTGCCTGATTTTGACCTTGCTATATTCGATGAGATGCGCATGCGAAACGAGTGCGATCTTTATCTGGATTGGTATTTGCCATATGTCGCGGCGCATAAGCCATCGGTGGTTGAGCGCCGGAGCTTCCATGATGCGCTTGCGCCCATACTTGGAGATATTGCCGCATTGCCACGTGTTCCCGTGCATCTGGATTACCACAGCCGTAATTTGATGCTGCCGAAAGACGGGTTGCCCCTGGGTGTGATTGATTTTCAGGATGCGGTTATGGGCCCTGTCACCTATGACCTGGCCTCACTGTTATACGATTGTTATCAGGATTATTCCGAAGCCATGCGCCGGATGTGGAGTTTGCGGTATTTTGAACTGTTAGCACATAAACCAGGCTCGTTTTTCACAGATTCCGCTGCGTGGCACAGGGCGTTGCGTTTGACTGCTCTGCAACGTCATATTAAGGCCATTGGTATTTTTGCCCGCCTGGCATATCGCGATGGAAAGTCCCAGTTTTTGGATGAAATTCCGCTTACGCGCAAACATCTGCACGATGAGATGCTGGTTTTGAGCATCAAAATGGATAAGCACCCTCTCCTTTTGAAGGAACCTGCCACTTGAGCGTTCGGGAAGTGCTCCGGATGGGCGATCCTCGCCTGCTTGCGAAGGCCGATCCTGTTAGCCGCTTTGATACGCCCGAATTGGATGCCTTAATCGGGTGTATGCGCGATACTATGGCCAATCTGAACGGTGCGGGGCTGGCCGCGCCGCAGATTGGCGTGTCTCTGCGTGTCCTGATTTTCGGCGTACACAACAATCCCCGCTATCCGGATGCGGAGGATGTGTCGCAAACGGTATTAATCAATCCGGAAATCGAAGTGTTGGAAGAGGCCATTGAATACGGGTGGGAAGGATGCCTGAGTTTACCGGGTTTGCGGGGGTATGTTCCGCGTTTCAGACAAATCCGTTATATCGGATTCGATGAGCATGGTGCGCGTGTTGATCGTGAAGCGGAAGGTTTCCACGCCCGTGTCGTACAGCACGAATGTGACCATCTGGATGGTATTTTATATCCCATGCGCATGAACGACATGAGCAGGTTTGGTTTTGAAGAGATACTGAATTTGTAGGATGGTCGACCCGCTTCCAAGATTGTGTCAGTGTCCCGCAATCAAAAATACAGGCATTCACCCTGTCTTGCGAGGTTGTTATGCAAATCAGTAAACATAAAATCGTGACCCTTGATTATACGCTGACGAATGATGGCGGCGAGGTGCTCGACACTTCAAAAGGGCAGGAGCCTCTGGCCTACATTCACGGCACGGGATTCATGATCCCGGGGCTCGAAAATGCGCTGGAAGGGAAAGCTGCGGGTAATTCATTCTCCGTTACCGTAGAGCCCAAAGATGGTTACGGTGAACGGGACGATGAGTTGGTAAAAGTGGTGGAACAGGCGATGTTCGGAGGTGTTGATCGGCTTGAGGTGGGCATGCAGTTTCAGGCCGAAACCGATGACGGTATTGAAATGGTGACAGTTACTGCCATGGAGGGTGATAAGGTGACAGTGGACGGTAACCATCCGCTGGCTGACGTTACGTTGAATTTTGAGGTGCAGATCGTTGGTGTGCGCGAGGCGAGCCAGGAAGAGATCGAACACGGCCATGTGCATGGCGCTGGCGGTCATGACCACTGAATGATACGAGGCAATGTAACCGGCCAGCATATAAAGGTGAGCTTCCTTGACGGCGTGCGCTTGTGTTGTTCATTGCTAAAGAAGTGCTGAGTAATTCATGGAGTACAGCCTTGTGACTACAGTGGCCCATTTCGGCGTTACAAATCTTACCAATGGCCTTGGCGGCAATTCGCACCTTGGTCTGAGCCATTGCAGTCCGCAAGCCATTCGTCCCAGAATTATTAACTGCAATTTCAAGCCATGACAACTCAAACAGATTACATCACTGACGAGAAATTCATGACGCGTGCTCTCAATCTGGCGGAGAAGGGTGTAGGTAAAACGCATCCCAATCCGACGGTCGGGGCAGTCGTGGTGACTAATGGAGAAGTGGTGGGCGAAGGCTGGCATAAGGGGCCGGGTCAGCCGCATGCCGAGGTGGTTGCGCTGGAACAGGCGGGTTCACGCGCCCGGGGCGGCACACTGTATGTGACGCTGGAACCCTGCGCATCACAGGGGCGCACGCCTCCCTGCTCCCATGCCATTCTGCGTGCCGGCATCTGGCGGGTGGTTTATGCTTCATCCGATCCTAATCCAAAAATGGCCGGTGGTGGCGCGGTGCTTGAGTCCCATGGCATTGAAGTCAGGGCGAACGTGCTGGAAAAAGAAGCCAACGCCATCAACAAGACATTTTTCCATTTTTATCGTCTTGGCCGGGCGTATGTTACGGCCAAAGCCGCCATTTCTCTGGATGGAAAACTGGCCACGCATCAACGGCACTCGCAATGGATAAGTAATGAAGTCTCACGCAGGCATGCGCACCAGTTACGTGCCAACAGCCATGCCATCCTGATTGGTGCAGGTACGCTGGAATATGATAATCCTTCACTCACCGTGCGTGATGTTCCTCTCTCCGGCGAGCCGCCGTTGCGTTGCGTGCTCTGCTTTGAAACACCTGCATTTCATCCCGATTGTAAAATAGCGGACGGGGCAGCGCCATCGCGGCTGTATGTACGGAGCGAAAGCGGTGCCACCCGGGAATGGCGTGATGCGGGTGTGGAGGTGGTGCGTGCGAGAAGTCTGATCGAGGTGCTCAAACATCTGGCCGGTGAAGGCCGTTGGTCGGTGTTGCTTGAAGGCGGAGGAATGCTTCATGCGGCTTTTATCGAGACTCGTCTGACCGATGAACTGGTGATCTATCAGGCGCCTGTTTTGATTGGAGGGAAGGATGCTGTTGGTTTCTGGCAGGGGGCGGGCGTGGCGCGCATTTCCGATGCGCCAAGGCTTGAGAATGTAACGCGGCGCATGCTGGGTGGAGATCAGGTCATCCAGGGCCGGGTGGTTTATCCTGAAAGCTGAGTAATCCGGGGCAGGGGTTGAATTTTCACCGTTTACCGCTCCTGATTCCTGCACTGACATGGATGGCCGGGCTGGCGGTGGTGCGGATGGATTGGGTTCCATGGCTGGCGGTGGCATGGTTGGCCGGAATCACAGTTTTATTTCTTTTTGTATCCAAAATACGCATTTTTGCAGCGGTTCTGTTAACCGGAATTGCATGGGGCGTCATCAATCTGGGTTGGGATGCGCGCTCAGTAGCGTTCGATAGTGACTGGCTTGAAGGCGCTCGGCAGATCACGGCCAGCGTGGTGAAGACGCAACATACGCAAACTTACACGCGTTTGACATTGCGCCGGATTAGCCGACCGGAGCAGTGGAACAGCGGAAGGACATTACGCGGACAGGCATGGTTGTATGTATATCAGCATACAGCAAGCAAAATCAGACCCGGCGACAGGATACAGGCGCGGGTTCACTGGCATGCGCCGCGCAATCACAATAATCCCGGCGGATTCGATTTTGAGGCCTATTGTTTTGATCGTCACATTGCTCTTATCGGCAGCGCCAGGGGGCCGGTGGCTGTGCTGGCACTGAACGCATCATGGCTGGAAGGTATGCGCCAGCGTATTCGGGATACATTGGGTGCTTTGCCGGATACGCAGGCAGGTATTATCGAAGCACTGTTGCTGGCGGGCCGGAGCCATATTCCTATTCGGATTCAGGACACCTTTGCAGCTACCGGCGTGATGCATTTGCTGGCCATCTCCGGTTTGCATGTGGGTATGGCAGGCGCGATTGGCTTTGGTCTTTGCTGGTGGTTGCTTACCCGTAGAGAGGCATGGATTGTCGGGCTTCCGGTACGTGGCATATCTCTGATTGCCGGGTTGACGGTGGCAGCAGCCTATGCATCACTGGCTGGTTGGCCGTTACCGACTCAGCGCGCCACGATGATGCTGGCGGCAGGCGTGCTTGCATGGTGGATCAAGGCGCGCACCGCACCTCTCAATACGCTGCTGGCTGCGCTGATACTGATTTTATTACTGGATGCACAGGCGGTGGGATCAATGTCATTGTGGCTGTCTTTTACCGCCACGGCGGCCATTTTGTTTTGGGCTGGAAGACAGGAATCCCATGTGGACGGTTTTCATGTCCGGCGTGCATTTACGGGGATGTTATGGGTGACCCTGATCGCCAGTCTGGCGACGTTGCCCCTGATTACGCATACATTCGGGCGTCTGCCGATATATAGCTTGCCTGCCAACGTGATGATGGTTCCTTTATACAGTCTGTTCATTTTGCCGCTGGCGTTGGCAGGCGCAGTGTTTGCCGGCCTTGGAATGTCCGGGGCGGCAACATGGTTGTTTTCCGTGGCGGGTTACGGTATCGATATGGGCAACCGGTTGCTTGCATGGATGTTTCAATGGCCGGGCGGCCATCTGTGGGTGCCTTCCGTGCCATGGTGGCTTGCCGGTCTCTATGTGTCAGGCGCAATGCTTGCCGCTG
>BTQQ01000079.1:0-7636 GCA_036985955.1 Zetaproteobacteria bacterium
GGCTATCCGCCGTATCGTGGAAACGATCCCGGCAGGGAAAGCCGTGTTGGAGATCGGTCCCGGCCATGGCGCAATTACGGAACCGTTGCTGCAGCGGGCGGGGAAGCTTGTGGTGGTTGAAAAGGACGATCGCTTTGCTGCTGCGTGGAATGAACGTGCGGCAAAGGTGTCTGCATTGACCTGTGTGCATGCTGATGTGCTCGCCGTGCTGGACGATCAGGTTCGTGAGCATCATCCTCAGTGGATTGCCGGAAACCTGCCGTACAATATCAGCGGCCCGCTTTCGGCGGCCCTCTTCGCGCACCATCTGTCCGGTGGCATGGTGTTGATGTATCAGCGGGAAGTGGGCAACCGCATTGTGGCCGACCCCGGCAGCAAGACCTACGGTGGTTTGAGCGTACTGGCACGGCATTTTTACGATATAAAACGCCTCCTGACGTTACCACCGGGCGCCTTTTCACCACCGCCGAAGGTGCACTCGGTAGTATTACTGTTGACGCCGCATGAGCGGAAGCCTGTCTGTGGCTATGCGGCATTGCAACGGACGGTACGAAAGGGATTTGCCCATCGCCGCAAAACCATTGCCAATAATTTCAGGGGGGTTCTTACTGAAGGCGATTGGCGGAATCTGGACATTGACCCCAAAGTCAGACCAGAGCAGATGAATTACGCCGCATGGTCACGGCTGGCGGTAATGCTCAATCCTTCCGGTTAACCTCCGAGTTTCCGAGTTGCGGCTTCAATATCAGTTTTAAGGCGTTCCAGAAGATCGTTGCGTGATGTGGCGGCTACTTCTTCCGGCGTGATATAGGGCAGGAAGCGCACACGGACAGTGCCCGGGTGCTTGATGAATCCACGTTTGGGCCAGCAGACACCGGCATTATGCGCCATCGGCAGTATCCCCACCCCTGCCTTCCTGGCCAGCATGATGCCGCTGGCCTGATAATCGCCGGTTTTACCCGGCTCGGTCCGCGTACCCTCCGGGAAGATGACCACCCAGCGTTTCTCCTTAAGGAAGTGTTTTCCCTGTTCCAAAACCTGTTTTAATGCTTTGCGGGGATTGCTGCGCCGAATGGCGATTTCATTGAGCGCCCACAGTGCCCAGCCAAACACCGGGATGTAAAACAGTTCGCGTTTCAGCACCCAGACGAACGGTGGCACCAGGCTTGGCATGGCAATGGTTTCAAAGGCGGACTGATGCTTGGCCAGCACGACACAGGGGGTGTCCGGAAGGTGCTCCCGGCCCTCAATCTCAAGCCGGATGCCACAAATGATGCGGATAAGCCCCAGCGTGGATGCGCTCCATGCTTTGCCCCAGAACCACGCGGCCGGGAAGCCGAAGGGACGGCTTGCAATGAGCAAGGTGGAAAAGAAGATCGTGATGATGAGGAAGCACAGATTAAATAATGTGGAACGCAGTATCAGCATGATGTGTTTTCCAGCAGGCTATCCACTGCGGCGGACAGGTCACTGAAGTGGCGGATATCAGGCATCAGTCGGCGTGATTTCTCCAGTATGGCAGTGGCATCGCCGTAACCGGTTTGCACCAGCATCGGGGTGACGCCTGCGGCCATTGCCGCCTGCACATCACGCACCGAATCACCAATCAACACGACGTTTTCAACCTGATTAGCAATTTTAAGCTGGACAAGTGTTTCATCAATCAGACCTGGCCTGGGTTTACGGCAGTTGCATTCGTCTTCCGGCGCATGCGGGCAATAGGCTGTATGCGCGATTTCACCACCCGCCTCTTCAATGGCCAGCATCATTTTGGCGTGAATGGCCTGAAACGTTTCCTGATCGAGCATACCGCGCCCCAGAGCGGACTGGTTACTGACGATGGCCACCGGAATGTCCGCCGATGTCAGTTTTGCAATGGCTTCAAGGCTTCCCGGAATGGGCCGCCATTGATTCGGTGCCAGAATGTAGTCCGGTGAATCGAAGTTGATAACGCCATCGCGGTCGAGCAGTACGGCTTTGGCTTCTATCCTTGTCATGGATGCAAACATAAAGACCCACATGCGTTCATGCAATTGTTCAAATAGCCCTACATGAAAAAGGATTGCATCGACAAAAATGAGGGCCTATCGTTCTTATCCCGCATGATGCATGTGGCGGTTTCGTGGACATTGCGCCACGCCCGGATATAAAGGAGAACACTTATGGCTTTTGAATTACCCGCACTACCGTACGATAACGATGCGCTGACACCAGTTATTTCCGCCGAGACGCTGGAATATCATCACGGCAAACACCATGCCGCCTATGTCACCAACCTGAACAAACTGGTTGAGGGCACGGAATATGCAGACAAAACACTGGAGGATATTATCATCACGGCCCCGGCTGGTGGCATCTTCAACAATGCAGCTCAGATCTGGAACCATACCTTTTATTTCAACGGTCTCACCCCGAGTGGGAGTGGAGAACCCGATGGCGCTCTGGCGGATGCTCTGGCGGACGCATTTGGTTCCTTTGCCGAGTTCCGGGCCAAAATGACGGCGTCGGCCATTGGCAATTTTGGATCCGGTTGGACGTGGCTGGTAAAGAATGCAAATGGCGGTCTGGACGTGGTCAACACAAGCAATGCAGGCAATCCGTTAACCGATGGCCAAACACCGCTGCTGGCCATTGATGTCTGGGAACATGCCTACTACATTGATTACCGCAATGCGCGGCCGAAATACCTGGAATCCATCTGGGATATTATCAACTGGGATGTTGTTGCTTCACAGGTTTAGAAACCTGCCGGGTTTGATCCGGACTACGCATGCCCAAAGCCCGCCCCTTGTCCGGGCGGGTTTTTTCTTGCCTCATGACCGGAATAAGAGAACTCTTTCCCGATGCGATGCGACAGCAGGAGTAAAATGATTCATGGATAGTCAGAACAAATGGAAACCGGGCAAAAAAGATGCTGTTTTTCTGGCGGTGATCATGGCCGTGATTGTGTTGCTGGTATTGGGTACCGGTAAGCGCACCACCAAACCGACACCCAATGATCAGGTGCACACACATGCCGTTACACGTCAGGCTTGCATGGAATGTCATGGGGTAAACGGTGTTCGACCCCGTCCTGTCGAACGCCACGTCAAAGGTGACCAGTGTTTTCAGTGTCACACACAACCCAAGGACTGGCTGGGGAAGAAGCAATGAAAACTATTGGTATCAGCGTTAAGCCGGGAGATGAAAAGGCGCGGCAACTGGGGGCGGAATTGTACGGCTGGCTCAAGCAACATGGCAAGAGCGTACTGCTTGATAAGAGTGTGGCCGATACCTGTGGTGAGATTGGCGTACCGCTGGATGAGATGCCGGACCGGGCCAATTTGATGGTGACACTGGGCGGAGATGGTACGCTCTTACATGTCAGCCGACGCTTTGTCGGAACGCAGGTTCCGATTCTCGGCATTAATCTCGGGCGGCTCGGGTTTCTCACCGGCGCGCCTGCAGGCAGCATGCTTAAAGCTGTGGAAACTGTGTTGAACGGAGGCGGTCATATCGTCCACTATTTCAGCCTGCGTGCGGAAGGCTGGCGTGATGGAACACCACTGGGTGGCGGTGTTGCCATCAATGACGTGGTGTTACAGCGCAACAGGCATCCGCGTATGATTGAATACGAAATGAAGGTTGCGGGCGAGTTTGTGTTCCGTGTCCGCGCCGACGGTCTGGTGCTGGCAACGCCTGCGGGTTCTACTGCTTATGCCCTGTCTGCCGGCAGTGCCATCGTGCATCCGGCACTGGATGCCATCTCCGTGGCGCCGGTCTGTCCGCATACCCTTTCCAATCGTCCCATCGTTGTTCCGGCTGATAAGCTCATCGAACTGAAACTCACGGAAGTGCCGGCCCCGGCTGCACTCAATCTGGACGGCCAGATGTGTCTGGAATTACAGGAAGGCGACAGCATCCTTATCGAGAAGGGCGAGCCGGTATTGCTGGCCTATCTCCCGGGCCGGAATTACTACGAGGTGCTGCGCAGCAAATTGCACTGGACCGGGCGCGAGGACGACAGGGTTTCATGTTAACGATACATCTGCCCCGGTTCTGTGCTTCTCACGCCTTGCCATGAAACAAAATCCAGAGCGTCTGCGTCGTTCCATTTCATGTTAACCGAACTGCATGTTCGGGAATTTGCGCTGATTGAAGATGTCCGGCTGGAATTATCCCGTGGCATGACTGTTTTTTCCGGCGAAACCGGTGCGGGCAAATCTATGCTGGTGGATGCGTTGGGTGCGGCCTTCGGTTCACGTGCCAGCAGCGACTGGGTTCGGCATGGTGCGGATAAGGCGGAGATTACCGTCGTGATCGAGGATGCGGGCGAGCCCGCACACCAGCTTTTGCGCGAGCATGATCTGGATGCCGGGGATGACGTGGTGTTGCGCCGGGTGATTCGCGCCGATGGCAGTTCACGCGCCTACGTCGATGGCACGCCTGTACCCGCCAGACTGCTGCAACGCATCGGCCAGGTGTGTCTGGACATGCACGGACAGCACGAACATCAATCCCTGTTGCGCGCCGATTTTCAGCGGCAGCTTGTCGATGCGCATGTGGCGGACAAAGTCATAGCAGCGGTGGTTTCCACTTACCGGCAATGGAAAAGTGAGCAGGATGCCCTGGACAAGTTGTTGACCGAGCGCGATCAGGGTGTGCGTGAAGAAGCGTGGATGCGCGATGAGCTCAAGCGGCTGCAGATGCTGGAACTTCATCCGGGGTTGGTGGACGAACTTAAGGATCAGGTCGAGTCCGGCCGCCATTTTGCTCAAATTCAGCAGGCCGCCAGTGCTGCGCTGGCCGTGCTCGAGGATGATGACGGCAACATTCGCACCAGTCTGGCCGGGTGTACGCGCGACTTGGAAGCCGTGGCTGAATTCAAGCCGGAGATTCGGGAAAGCCTGGAGATGCTGGGACAGGTGGATGCGCTGCTCGGCGAGGCAGGGCCGAATTTGCGTGCGCTGCTGGATGAAGCGTTTGATCCGCAGACACTGGAAGCGACAGAGGCCCGCCTGCAGGACATGCATGAAGCCATGCGTCGGCATGATACGGATGAAGCCGGCTTGATGGATATGTTAAGCGAACTCGAAACCAAAATTGCCCGTATGGATACCGGTGTATGGGATGAGGAATCGCAACGCCAGCGTGTGGATGCGGCCAGAAAACAATTCCGGACAGCATCAGCTACCCTGACCGCCGCCAGAATCAGGGCCGGCAAGGATTTATGCAAACAACTCCGGCCTTTTCTTGATCGGCTGGCATTGGCCGGGATGCAGGTGCGGATCGATGTCCGTCCTCAGGAGGAAGACGAATCGGCGTGGAGTGAGCACGGATATGATGCGGTGGTGTTCATGGCAGCTTCCAATCCGGGAGAACCATTCCGTGAACTGGCCGCTGTAGCGTCCGGGGGCGAAATGTCCCGTCTTGTGCTGGCGCTGAAGGGGTGTGGCGCAATGTCTTCGGCTCCGCAGATTGCCATATTTGACGAGGTAGATGCGGGCATTGGCGGTGAAACGGCATGGTGTGTGGGCGAGCTGCTTGCGGCCATGGGGCGTGATCGGCAGGTGCTGACGATTTCCCATTTGCCACAGGTGGCGGCCTGCGCCGCGCAGCAGGTGCATATCTTCAAGGAACAGCGGAAGAGCCGCACGATCAGTCAGTTGAAACCCCTGAATGACGATGAACGGCAGGAGGAACTGGCGCGCATGCTGGGCGGCGCCAATGCTAAAAGCCGCGAACACGCGCACGAAATGTTGGCGCGCGGTGCGGCGTTTGGGGTCGCCTGATGCCGCACCGTATTCGAGTCCGGGCGGCCGAGGTGGACGATGTGGATGCCATCGCAGAGCTGCTGGTGCCCTTTGCCGAAAAGGAAATTATTCTGCCGCGTTCACGTGATGATATTTTTCAGCATTTGCAGGAGTTCGTGGTTGCGTTTTTTGATGGGGATCTGGCTGGCGTGGCCGCCCTGCACATTTACGGGTCGAATCTGGCAGAGGTGCGCTCACTGGTTGTGCGCGACGATATGCAGGGTCGAAGCATCGGACGTTTGCTGCTGGAAGCCTGTGAAAAATGGGGTGCGGGTCTGGGCGTGGCCTGCATCTTTGCACTGACCTATGTGCCGGAATTCTTCTTACGCTACGGATATGGGCAGGTTCTCAAGGAAAGCCTGCCGCACAAGATTTGGACCGTATGCGTACACTGCTCAAAGTTTGCCGATTGCGACGAGGTGGCGGTTCGGAAGCAATTGAGTGATGCACCGATCAAACCGATGCGGGTGGCACCGATTCTGGAAGTGGATCAGGCGTAATTTTCCAGAAAGCCGATGATGCCTTCCACGGCGGCTTCGGGCTCAAGCTGATCAGTGTGCACCTGATATTCGGCAATGGAGGCATAGATGTTGCGCCGCTTGTGGTCGAGTTCCCGTGCTTTTTGCAGCGCATCCACGCCAAGCAACAAGGGCCGGTTGGAATCACCTCTGATGCGTTCAGCGGCGATCTCCGGCGGCACATCCAGCCAGATCACATACCCGCTGTCCTGCATGCGTTTTCGATTGGGGGCGGAAAGCACCACGCCGCCACCGGTGGCGATCACCACGGGTTCTTCTCCGGCGCACAATTCGGCCAACATCTGCCCTTCCAGCGCACGGAAATCACATTCGCCGTCATCCGCGAAGATTTCGGGAATACTGCGTCCGGTTTTCTCAACAATCATTTGATCCATATCGTGGAACGAACGTTTAAGCCGTTCGGCCAATGGCACGCCGATGGTAGATTTGCCCGCACCCATCGGCCCGGTCAGGAACACATGGCCCGGATTCGACGGTTTATTCGTCATCCAGCGTAAAGCCGACTTTCAGCGTTACCTGCCAATGGACGATTTTGCCGTCTTCGATATGGCCGCGTGTGTCGGTTACTTCAAACCAGCGCAGGTTGCGCACGCTTTCGGCCGCCTTGGCGATGGCATGCTCAATAGCATCCTCCATGCCCTTTGGCGAAGAACCGGTGAGTTCAATCGATTTATATACATGGTTACTCATGATCCGATTTCTCCTTTATAGGAGTCTATCGGACTTATAATGAATCTACTACGCGGCAGGGAGAGCGGCCCAAAATATCCTGATTGTTCGTTACATAGTTACCACTATGCGCCTCACAATCATGCTATTTTGATCTCGCTTCCCTACCCCTCGCTACGATCCCCCTAAGTCCGGCAGGCTCCTGGCATCAATTTTGGCATCAATAAATCGGCGATGCTCTACTCCGATCAGGTCGGCAATCTTGCGTATTAGCTGTTCCTCATAGGCATCCACATGCCCGTCAGCCATGGCGACACGCCACAGTTCTCGGATGATGGATGTGCGTTCTTCAAACGGGTATTCCTTGATGATGCGCGAGGTGAACTGGTACAAGTCGTGCGCCTTGTCCGCTGCGGTTGCCGCCCGGTCAATCAGTGCGTGAGCGTCCGCTTCGGACAGTTCAAAACGCTGTTGCAGCGCGGCTGCAATCTCATTGTGCTCGGCATCGTCTAACCTGCCGTCCATCATCATTACCTCGACCATCAGCGCCGTGACTGCCAGAGTGATGTCGTGACCGCCAGTATCTGCGCTACTGGCTACGGGTGTTTTCCAAAGTTTTTTGAGTGTTTGAATCAT
>BTQQ01000080.1:0-7590 GCA_036985955.1 Zetaproteobacteria bacterium
ATGTCGGTATAAAAGAACATTTCATCCTTGGCTTTTGAATATTCCACCCAGCGATCCCTGGATTCCAGATCCATGGGGCTAAGTTTCCAGTGCTTGGTCGTGTCCGTGGCCCGCTTCTGAAAACGTTTTTCCTGCTCGGCATCGCTGACCGAAAACCAGTATTTGAGAAGAAGAATCCCCGAACGCACAAGCATGCGTTCAAACTCAGGGCAGGAACGTAAAAACTCACGGTACTCTTTATCGGTGCAATAGCCCATCACGCGCTCCACCCCGGCCCGGTTGTACCAACTACGGTCAAATACGACGATTTCACCTGCGGCAGGTAAATGCTGGACATAGCGTTGAAAATACCACTGTGTTTTTTCCCGATCCGAAGGAGCGGGCAATGCCACCACATTACATCCGCGTGGATTCAGCGGATCCAGAAGGCGTTTGATGGTGCCGCCCTTGCCGGCAGCATCTCGCCCCTCAAAAACAATAACAATACGCAGACCCTGATCCTTGACCCAGTATTGAAACTTGACCAGTTCCTCATCGATCCTGGCCAAAGCCTTTCTATATTCCTTATCGGAAATCTTTTTGTGATGCTGGGTGCCTGCTGTGTGTCCGGACATAAACCACTTCCCCCGTTTGCCTGACAACAGGATTGTACGCAGCGAATGAGAAAAAACAAACCGCCCCGGTAATAAAAAACCCGCCAGCTTTGCAACTGACGGGTTATATAAAATAAAAGGGACAGTTTAATTCAGACTCACTCCTCGTGCGAATAACTCTTGATGATGTAGCCGCCGGATTTTTCGTCCAGCTCCAGTTTCAGTAGTCCCCGCGCCTGCGCCTCTTCCAGCAGCTGGCCGAAGCTGCGGAAACCGTGATAGCTCTCCGAAAAACCGGGATGGCGACGCTTCAGGGTCTGCTTGACCATCGAACCCCAAACCTTCTCCTCCTCACCGCGCTCTTTGAACAAACCTTCGAGCGTGGCCATGACCAGATCAATCCCCTCCTGCTTCAGCACATCTTCGCCCTTCGGGGCCGCCTTGGCTTTAGCTCTGGTGGATGAGCGGAGGCGCCTGACCTTGCCTTTTTTCTCCGATTCACGCACCAGATCATCGTAGTAGATAAACTCGTCGCAGTTGGCGGTGAGCAGATCGGAGGTGGAGTTTTTTACACCCACACCGATCACCAGTTTGTTGTTTTCGCGCAGCTTGGAGACCAGTGGTGAGAAATCGGAATCCCCACTGATGATGACGAAGGTATCCACATGCGCCTTGGTGTAGCAGAGGTCCAGCGCATCGACGACCATACGGATATCGGCCGAATTCTTGCCACTCTGACGCACATGCGGAATTTCGATCAGCTCGAAGGCCGCTTCATGCATCGGCGCCTTGAAATCCTTGTAGCGTTCCCAGTCGCAATAGGCCTTCTTGACCACGATGTTGCCCTTGAGCAGCAAACGCTCCAGCACCTTTCTGATATCAAAGGCGGCAAATTTGGCATCACGTACGCCCAGCGCCACATTCTCGAAATCACAGAACAGGGCCAGGCTTCGGGTGTTGTTATTCTCGCTCATATCGTCCTCGCTAATTGTACACCAAGCCATGTAAGCACAAGGCAAATGAACACCTGCCCCAGCACATTGGCGGCTGCCAGTCCAAATGCACCGGATTGCATCAGGCGAATGGATTCCAGGGAATAGGTAGAAAAGGTGGTGAATGCGCCCAGTAACCCAACCGTGACGGCGAGACGCAGCAATTCCCCTGTGGTCGAGCGTTCAATCAGGTAAACAAACAGGAAACCAAGCGCAAAACTGCCCAGCGCATTGACTGCAAACGTACCCCATGGAAACGCCCCGCCCGCTGCTCGCTGCACTGCACCGGCCAGAAGCCAGCGCAATGATGCACCGACCGCGCCACCTGCCGCAACAGCCAGTAAATGCCTCATTTCTTCATGTCCTTCTTCCGTTCCTCCAACCAGCGCATACGTTCACCCAGCTTGTGCTCAAACCCGCGATTTGTCGGCACATATAAATCAGTTTTTTTCATCCCGTCGGGAAAATGCTCCTGGGCAACCACTGCATCCGGCGCATGATGCGCATACTGGTAGCCTGCTCCGTGCCCAAACGCCTTCATCAGCTTCGTCGGTGCATTACGCAGATGCATGGGCACAGGCATATCCTGCGTTTCCCTTGCCAATTTTCGTGCTCCCTTCTCTGCCATATAAGCTGCATTGCTCTTCGGTGCCAACGCCAGATAAATCACCGCCTCAAACAAACCCTGCTCACCCTCGGGGGAGCCCATGATTTCAAACATGCGTTGCGCATTCAGGCTCACCGTCAAGGCGTTCGGATCGGATAAGCCGACATCTTCGGTGGCCATGCGAATCAGCCGCCGGGCAATATACAATGGTTCCTCACCCGCCTCCAGCATGCGTGCCAGCCAGTAGCAGGCGGCGTCGGCATCCGAATCGCGCACGCACTTGTGCAAAGCGGAAATGATGTCGTAATGAAAATCACCATTCCGGTCATATTGCGCGGCCCTGTGACTCCAGTGGTCTTGCACATCGCTTAACGCCCACCGCTTGTCCCTTGCCGCCATATAAAACGATTCCATGGCATTTAAGGCATATCGCGCATCGCCATTGCTGGTAGAAACAATCCACTTCAATGCTTCCGTTTCCAGATCGAAATCCGGATTATCCTGTTGCAGCATAGCAAGCCCGCGCGCCAGAATATTTTCAAGGGCAGATGCATCAAGCGCCTTCAATACAATCACGCGGCAGCGCGATAACAGCGCATTATTGAGCGCAAAGGATGGGTTCTCGGTGGTCGCGCCGACCAGCACCAGTGTCCCATCCTCAATGTAAGGCAACAACACATCCTGCTGCGCTTTGTTAAACCGATGGATTTCATCCAGAAACAGCAGGTATGAACGCCCTTTACTTTTGGCACGGCTGACAACCGCCTGAACCTCGGCCTTGCCCGCAGAAACGGCGGACAGGTGCTCAAAGGGCATGCTGGCGCTGCGGGCCATCATGTACGCCAGCGTCGTCTTGCCGACGCCCGGCGGCCCCCAGAAGACACAGGATGCGGCGCGCCCTTCCGCCAGTAGATGTGAAAACCATGAGTCCGGCGCGGTCAGTTCGGGCTGGCCAGCCACATCGTCAAGACAAGCAGGACGCAAACAATGCGCCAGCGGCGCATGCTCCGCTTCAGGACATGGACGCAAATCGCCCTGAAACAAATCCGGCTCGCTCAGGATGCCCTCAGAAATACCTGGTAATGGAAACTGCCAGCGTTTGCAGCCGCTGTTTGTAACGCCCGTCAAACGGTGCACTTCCGGTAATGGTGCGAGTGGGCGAGTAAACGAAGCTGTAGGCGGCGTCGAGGTGCAAACCAAACACCTCTGTGCCTGCACCTATACTGAGCCGATGGCTGTTGGCATCGACGACTCTGGCATTAAATCCGGTACTTTTCGTGGCCGCCTGGTCAAAGGCGTAACCAAAACGAAATTGCGTCTGTTCCTGCCAGAACCATGTCAGGCCCACCATGGCCGAAAAGCTGTCTTGCAGATTCAGTGGGTTAAGTTCGGCGCCTGCAACGCCTTTACCGGCAACATTCAGATCGGTCAGGGTGGACCAGCGCGTCCATGAACCGTTAAACTCCAGCTTGTATCGATCATAGAAATCGTGCGCAATGCCAAACTGCGCCATAGCCGGCAACGACACCTTTGTCTCCGCCGATCCGGTAATAGCGCCAACGGCATCACCGGATAAATTCAGCGTTGCACCCGAACGAAACACCGCTCCCACCGACCATGCCGGCCGCGGATGCCACATCCATGCAACGTGCCCGCCAACCGCAGTCGCATCCGCGCCACGAAACGTAGTCGTGGCACTGTTTACATCAATGCGCCCCCCATACCAGTCCGGTCCCGCTGCAATAGCCATGCTGCTACTGATAGCGTACACCGCATCCGCTGAAAAATGGAACACATTCAGACTGGTGCTCTGCGCCGCACCTCCAAAAGCAGTTCCCCACCCGGTATTGGCCGAAAAAGGAAGGTCAAAACCAACGCCCACACCCCAATCACCATCCGCAGGCATCCACGTGGTATAAATCGAACCAGGATTGACAGGTGTTTGCGTGTTAGCAGGCGTACCGCCCGGTGGAGCCAATTGGGCAGATTGATCTTCAAAGCGCAGTGCGCCAGTAAACATCACGCCGATACCCGGCTGCCAGGCGATACCGGCAGGATTGTAGCGTACAGCGGAAGGATCATCCGCCGTCGCCACAAAAGCATTGGCCACGCCTGCCGCCGATGCGGAATGATCAAGCGTTGCCAGTGCTGCGGCTCTTGCCTCCGGTACTGAGGCTATCCCTGTCAGTATCATGAGCATCCAGAGCAATCGTTTCATTTTCATCCCATCCATTTTTATAAAGTCATCATTAGTGAAGTGGCAAAACATCTACGCCCGGTGGTATGTGGAACGTAAATTTAGCGGGTGGAGGCGGGTGGGAAATGACATCTTGTAACACAATTCTGTTGCGGTTCCCCAGGGTATCCACACTTTCCACATATGCGAGATGATCCCCGGCAAGCCCCAACCACACCTTTTTTTTCTCACCAATACGCACATGGTAACGGCGCGTGGTTCTGTCCATCTTATCTCCCGCCTCAAGCAGGATGACATTGTTAAGCCCCATACTTCCATCCAGTAACCGCATCACCGCCGAATCCACACCCTGCATCGTTTTAAGAATCTGCACCTGCATCAAATCCGGTTCATAATGCCAGATTGTATGCCCGTCACTGACAAACAATTGCTCATATGGCTCGGTATAGCGCCAGCGAAAACGTCCCGGTGTAAGCACATCCACCTCACCCCGATAGCGCTGCATTGTCCCATCAGAGAAACGTATCGTTTGCTCGAACCGGGCCGAAAACCCATGCGCCCCGGTAAGCTGATTCAAGGCACGGGTCAATTCCGCAGGCAAAGGCGCAGCCATTGCCATGGCCGGAAACCACAAACCCAGAAACAGCATCAGACGCATCATTCGGCCACTCCACCACCATTCTCCAGCGATTTTGCCAGCACCTTGCGCATACCGCCGGAACCGGGCGGTGTCACCAGCCCTTCGCGCTCCATCTGTTCGACGATACGGCTGGCACGGTTGTATCCCACACGCAGATACCGTTGCACCATGGATACCGAACATTGTCCCTTCTGTATGACCAAATCTGCCGCTTCGTCATACTTGGCATCTGTTTCATTATCGGTGTTTCCATCATTCTGATCGTTATCAGCTATCTCAAACACCTCTTCACGGTATTCGGGCTCACCTTGCGATTTAAGATGTTCCACCAGACCCACCACTTCGGCATCGGACACGAATGCGCCATGGATACGCTGCAAAGTGTGGCCACTGGAGAGAAACAATGAATCACCCTGCCCCAGAAGCTGTTCAGCGCCCATCTGGTCCAGAATCGTGCGTGAATCCACGCGTGAAGACACCTGAAAGGAAATGCGGCTGGGAAGGTTCGCTTTAATGAGTCCGGTAATCACATCGACGCTGGGCCGTTGCGTGGCCAGAATCAGATGAATGCCGGAAGCACGCGCCTTCTGTGCCAGACGGCAGATGGACTGTTCCACATCCTTGCCTGCCACCATCATCAAATCGGCCAGTTCATCAATCACAATCACGACATACGGCAGGCGTCCCGTATCCTTCTCCTTGCGCACCGCCTTGTTGTAACCGTCGATATTGCGTACCCTGGCCTCGGACATCAGCCGGTAGCGCCGTTCCATTTCATACACCGCCCAGGCCAGCGCCTTGGCCGCCTTGTGCGGATTGGTCACCACGGGTACCAAAAGATGCGGAATATCATCATACATGGACAATTCCAGCATTTTCGGATCCACCATAATGAGGCGCAAATCAGCCGGCGTGCGCGTCATCAACATGGAACAAATCATGCTGTTCACCGCCACCGACTTGCCCGAACCGGTTGTTCCCGCAATCAGCAAATGGGGCATTTTTTCTAAATCCGTCACTACCGGACGCCCTGCAATATCCACACCCAGTGCCAGCGGCAACACATGTTTTTTCCCGGAAAATGCCCGGCTTGCCAACACGTCGTGCATATACACTATTTCCCGTTCTTCGTTCGGAATCTCAATACCGATCACACTCTTGCCCGGAATATTACCCGCTACCCGTACCGAAACAGCACTCATGGCCCGTGCCAGATCATCCTGAAGCGTTACAATACGACTCGCTTTGGTTCCCGGTGCCGGTTCGAATTCAAACTGAATCACCACCGGCCCTGGCTGCACCGCCACCACCTCGCCCTCGACACGGTAATCCAGCAACTTCTTCTCCAGCATACGCGCCATGGCTTGCAGGGATTGTTCGTTGTGAGCGCGTTTACCGCCCCTGGGTGACGTAAACAGGGATACAGCAGGCAATTTAAATCCTTCCCGTGATGGCTCATTGAGCGCCAGTTCGCCCTGTTGCTCTTCATGCGCCCGTCTGGACACTTCGACCCGCGCCTGTTTGCCAACCTGCGGCTCGATTTTGGATTTTCGCGCCACTTTTTCTTTTTTTACTTCCCGCCGCTGCTCGCGCGCAACCATTCGTTCCTTGCGCCCGGTCAGAATAAAGCGGACCCGGTTTGTCTGACGAATTGTCTGACGCAGGATAAACGATGCGCATATCGCGGTGAGAGCGAATGCCTGTTTCACCAGGTGCAATACTGAAATATGAGACGCCGCGACAAAACTGCTTACGATCAGTGCCAGCAACAGCACATCGCGGCCAATGGCATGCAGTGGCTGACGCAAGCCAGCAGCAATCAGACTGCCCAGTGCGCCACCCGCACCAGCCGGAAGCGTTTGAACAGAGGTAGAAAACCATGTTTGATGCGCATCGGCCAGCGCACACAACCCCAGCACGACCGGCAACCAGAACAGTGAAGTCCACCCGCCCAGCCACGGATGCATCCCGCGCGCCAGCCGCACCGCAATGACCATACACAACAACAGCCACAGCCATGCCCCGAAACCAAACAACTGGTACAAAAGATCGGCAGCATACGATCCAAACAGCCCGGCCTGATTAAGTGCCGCATTCGAAGATATTTCATGGTTAAATGATGGGTCTTGTGGTGCAAAACTGTACAGAGCGACAGCCAGTGTTGCCGTCACAGCCGCCAGCAACAGAGCCGCTGACTCGCGTACCAGTGCACGGGTATTCATTAGGGCCTGTTAGGGAGGTGCTGATTAACTCTGGCTAGATGAGTTTGCAATTCAAAGCTGCCGGGTTCAAGGCAAAGATTGCAAGTAATAGCAAGGCTATTGCTAAAAGCTTTAACGTAGAAACCGACCGTTTTGAATGTAAAATCACGAGTCATGAGTTGATCAGCACCTCCTTAACACTCATTATATCTCAAACACGACCGGCAATACCATTGGCCGCCGGCCATGCTGCCGTTTGAACCAGCGCCGAAGCCAGAGGCGAATCTCTTCTTTTGTCACATCATCATCGGCAAGCAACTCCTGGCCCATTTTCTCAAGATGTTGTTTCAGTTCATTCGC
>BTQQ01000081.1:0-7586 GCA_036985955.1 Zetaproteobacteria bacterium
GATCATCCGATTTCCAAGGGGCAAAAAGACAAGATTGCACTGTTCTGCAATGTTCCGGGGCATGCCGTGATCGATGCGCCAGATGTAGATACGATTTATGCGGTACCGCTTTCATTGCGGGATGGCGGTCTGGGGACGGTGATTCTGGAACATTTTGGCATGCCCGATCCTGAGCCGGATTTGAGCGAGTGGCAGAACATTTGCCGCAAGGTGCGTGATGTGAAAGCCGAGGTGCGTATCGCCATGGTGGGCAAGTATGTGGAACTGGCGGATGCCTACAAATCGGTCAACGAAGCATTGTCCCATGGCGGCATGGCGGGTGGCGTACGTGTGGCGATTGACTACATCGATGCGGAATCACTGGAGAAGGAAGGGTGTGATGTCTTAAAGGATGTCCATGGCATTCTGGTGCCGGGAGGATTCGGGCAACGCGGCACTGATGGAAAGATGGCTGCTATCCGGTTTGCGCGTGAGCACAAGGTGCCGTACCTGGGAATCTGTCTGGGAATGCAGATGGCGGTGGTCGAGTTCGCACGCCATGCTGCCGGTATCGAAAATGCCACCAGCAGCGAGTTTGACGAGCGCGCCGAGCACCCGGTGATTGCTTTGATGACCGAGTGGGAACAGGAAGGGCAACGCGTCCAGCGAACGGGTCAGGATGATCTCGGCGGCACCATGCGTCTGGGCGGATATCCATGCAAATTGATTCCGGGCACCCGGACTGCCGATGCCTATGGCATGCTCGAGATTCGTGAACGGCACCGGCATCGCTATGAGTTCAACAATACGTACCGTGAAAAACTGGAGGCGGCAGGACTTGTGGTTTCCGGCGAGCTCCCGGATGGGTCTCTGGTTGAAATTATCGAGGTCAGGGATCACCCATGGTTTGTAGCGTGCCAGTTTCACCCCGAGTTTAAATCACGGCCGTATGCGCCACATCCATTGTTTGCAGGATTCGTTAACGCCGCGAAAGAACATGCCGGAAAAGAGGCATCCGGGCAGTGATGGACCCGCACCGTATTCGTATTTCTGATTTTGAAATTGGTAATGACCGGCCGCTCGTTTTGATGGCAGGTCCGTGTGTGATCGAGAGTGAGGATTTCACCCTGCGTATTGCCGAGTCCATCCGGGATATTGCCACAAAATGTGGTATACCATTGATCTTTAAATCAAGTTTTGACAAGGCGAACCGGACCAGTAAAGACAGCTTCCGTGGTCCCGGCCTGGAAGAGGGTCTGCGTATTCTTAAGCGCGTGAAGGATGAAGTGGGCGTGCCGGTCATCACCGATGTGCATACGCCGGAGCAGGCGGAACCGGTCGCCAAAGTGGCCGATGTGCT
The DNA here is from genome assembly GCA_036985955.1 of Zetaproteobacteria bacterium. Lineage (GTDB taxonomy): Bacteria > Pseudomonadota > Zetaproteobacteria > Mariprofundales > Mariprofundaceae > JAUZQZ01. The sequence goes on from BTQQ01000081.1 coordinate 1,340, forward strand.
ACAGACCCCGGCATTTTTGTGTCGGCAGACGGATTTTATCGAGGCTGTGGCAAAGACCGGTAAACCGGTGAATATCAAGAAGGGCCAGTTTCTGGCCCCCTGGGATATGCGGCATGTGCTGGACAAGGCGCTGGCTACGGGAAATCAGGATATGATGCTGTGTGAACGGGGCGTGAGTTTCGGATACAATAATCTGGTTTCCGATATGCGATCCTTGCTGGTGATGCGGGATTTCGGCGCACCGGTGGTGTTTGATGCCACGCATTCCGTGCAACAGCCAGGTGGTTTGGGCGGTGCGACGGGCGGCAACCGCGAGTTTGTGCCGGGGCTGGCACGCGCAGCGGTAGCAACCGGCGTGGCGGCAGTATTTATGGAAGTACATCCCGATCCGGATCAAGCCTTGTCCGACGGCCCGAATTCCCTGGCGCTGGGTGGTCTCGAGGATTTGCTGAAAGTATTAAAACGGCTGGATGAAGTCGTAAAGAAAGTTTAAACCACAAAGACACAAAGAGCTTCATATATAATTTACTTTGTGTCTTCGTGCCTTTGTGGTGAATATGTTATTTTGAGGAGCAGGATGTGAGTGAAATTGCAACAGTTCATGGTCGCGAAATTTTTGATTCGCGCGGCAATCCGACAGTGGAAGTAGATGTCACACTTGCCTCCGGCGCTTTTGGGCGTGCCGGGGTGCCCAGTGGCGCTTCCACGGGAACGCGCGAAGCGGTGGAATTGCGCGATGGTGGAGATCGGTTGAACGGAAAGGGCGTGCAGAAGGCTGTGTCCCATGTTAATGGCGAGATTGCCAACGCTGTGAAGGGTATGGATGCATCGGATCAGGCAGGACTGGATCATGCCATGATAGAACTCGATGGCACGCCCAATAAGGGCAGGCTGGGCGCGAATGCGATCCTGGGTGTTTCCATGGCCGTGGCCAAAGCGCAGGCTGTTGAGGAGAAGAAATCTCTGTTCCGTTATCTTGGTGGCGATGATGCAAATTTGTTGCCTGTACCGTGCATGAACGTACTCAATGGTGGCGAGCATGCTGATAATAATGTTGATTTTCAGGAATACATGATTGTTCCGGCCGGAGCCAACAGTTTTGTACAGGCGCTTGAGATGGGGGCTGAGGTGTTCCATGCGCTGAAATCGGTACTCAAGGGAAAAGGTTATAATACAGCCGTGGGCGATGAAGGCGGTTTTGCTCCTTCATTGCCATCCAATGTCGCCGCTGTGGACGCCGTTCTGGAAGCAATTGACAAAACGGGGTTAAAGGCAGGAAGCGATGTGTTCATCGCGTTGGATCCGGCAGCATCCGAATTTTACAAGGATGGCATCTACAATCTGGCAGGAGAGGGGAAACAGCTTGATTCTTCCGCCATGGTAGAATTTCTGGCGGACTGGTGTGCGCAATACCCGATTCTTTCGGTTGAAGACGGGCTTGCCGAAAATGATTGGAGTGGCTGGAAGCTGCTAACGGACCGTTTGGGTGACCGTGTGCAACTGGTGGGAGACGATATTTTTGTGACCAATCCGGTGATTTTGAAAGAGGGTATTGAGAAAGGTGTGGCCAATGCCTTGCTGGTAAAGGTGAACCAGATCGGCACGCTGACCGAGACACGAGAGGCTGTCGGCATGGCTATGGATGCAGGTTACCATTGCATGATGAGTCACCGTTCGGGCGAGACCGAAGATACCACCATTGCCGATTTGGCGGTGGCGTTGGGCTGCGGCCAGATCAAGTCCGGCTCAGCTTCGCGTTCGGACCGCCTGGCCAAGTACAATCAACTCCTGCGTATCGAGGAAGAACTGGGTGCTTCCGCAAGGTATGCCGGACGGGCAGCGTTTTTCTGACAGGGTTCCGAAGAGGCAAAGGCTGAAAAAGCGGGGATTGGCAGGCCGAATCCGGCGTTGGCTGGGCTGGACGCTGGTCTGGGCATTTCTTGCTGCAATGGCCTATAATCTTGTCCTTTCCGACCACGGCTATCTCGTCTACCGCAAGGAACAACAGTCTCTTTCAGACTTGCAGGCCGAGGTGGCCAAACTCCGGCAGCAAAGGGAAAAACTGGCCAAAGAAGTACTGCGTCTGCGCCATGACCCTAAGGCTCTGGAGGAACTCGTACACCGGGAACTCGGGTATGTCCATCCCGATGAATACATGCTGATTCTTCCGCGGAAGGGGATTCAGAAGAAGGGAAAAAACGCGCATGAGTGAAATCGTCACCCGTTTTGCACCCAGCCCGACCGGATTACTGCATCTGGGTAATGTGCGTACCGCATTGCTCAACTGGCTGTATGCCAGAAAATGTGGTGGACGTTTTTTGCTGCGTTTCGAGGATACGGACCGGGAACGCTCGGAAAAGCAGTTTATCCAGGCCATTTGCGACGATTTAAGCTGGCTGGGTCTGGACTGGGACGGGGATATTCTGTTTCAGTCGGATCAGGCGGCACAACACCGGCATGCTCTGGAACAGTTGGCGCAACGGGGAATGGCTTATCGTTGTTTCTGTACGGAGGGCCAACTGGCGCTGGACCGGAAACTGGCAGCGTCCCGTGGACTTCCTCCCCGGTATTCCGGCCGCTGCCGGAACCTTTCATCGAAGGAGTCGGCCTCCCGTGCCGAACATGAAGCACATGTCTGGCGTCTGGCTGTTCACCGGGACGATGGTGAAGTAACCGTTCCGGACGTATTACGGGGCGATGTGTATTTTGCCTGCCATGATCTGGATGATCCGGTGATTGTGCGTTCGGACGATTCCTTTACCTTTTTGCTTCCCAATGCCGTGGACGATGCAACAGACGGCGTAACCCATGTGATACGCGGTGATGACCACCTGACCAATTCGGCCTATCAGGTATGGATATTGCAGCATCTGGACAAGGCCGTGCCCGTATATCTGCACCATGGCCTGCTTCTGGGAGCGGATGGTGCGAAGCTCTCCAAGCGCTCGGGTAGTCATAGTGCCGCGGAGTTGCGGCAAGAGGGGCTTATGCCGATGGCACTGGTGCAGGCGATGGTGCGGCTCGGTCATCCGAACATATCCGAGGATGCACTGTCACTGGATGCATTGATGCGGCATTTCGATGCGCGCCATGTGTCCACGGCGGCGGTTCGCTGGTCGGATGACGAAATGTGGCGTTGGCATACGCGCCTGCTTCATAAGTTGCCAGCCGGGGCGTTGCTGGCTCAGGTGCGCGAATACCTGCCCGAAGCTGATGAATCGTTCGCCCTTCTGGTGCAGGGGAACATGGAGCGGGTGGAGGATGCACTGGCCTACCGGCGCATGCTGGACGCCGGAGCGGATTTGAGCGAAGAGGTTGAATCCGTGGCAAATGATGCCGGGGCCGTATTTTACCAGGCCGCGCTGGATGCATGGAACGGCATGGCGCAAAATGAAAATGATTGGAAAATATGGGTTCAGGCCATTAAGGAGAAAACAGGACGTACAGGCAAGGCCCTGTTCATGCCTTTGCGCGTGGCGTTGACAGGGGCGCTTCATGGTCCGGAGATGTCCGGTATCGTTGGATTTTTGGGAGAAGATGGCGTGCGCAAGCGCCTTGAGGATATGATTCAGCGATGAGCTTGCAACTTTACAATTCACTTACGCGCAGGAAGGAGACATTTGAACCGCTGATTCCCGGTAAGGCAGGCATGTATGTCTGCGGTGTGACCGTGTATGACTATTGTCATGTGGGTCACGCTCGGGTGATGGTCGTGTTCGATGTGATTTATCGCTGGCTGAAACAGCTTGGTTATGAAGTGAATTATATACGTAATTTCACCGATGTGGATGACAAAATCATCAAACGCGCCCATGAGTCGGGTGTTGAGACATCCGTGCTGACCTCCGGGATGATTGAAGCATTTCATCAGGATATCGACGCCCTGAATTGCCTGCAGCCCACGCATGAACCACGCGCCACTGTCCACATGGCGGCCATGATTGTCATGATTGAGAAGTTGCTGGAGCAGGACTATGCCTACGTCGCTGATTCAGGAGATGTGCTTTATGCCGTTCGTAAGTTTCCGGCATATGGGCAGCTTTCCGGCAAGAATATTGATGATCTGGAAGCGGGCAGCCGTGTGGAAGTGGACGAGACCAAACGCGATCCGCTCGATTTCGTACTGTGGAAGATGGCTAAACAGGGAGAACCTGCCTGGGATGCGCCGTGGGGCAGGGGACGGCCCGGCTGGCATATCGAGTGTTCGGCCATGAGTTGTGCTCATCTCGGCGATACCTTCGATATTCATGGCGGTGGCATGGATTTGAAGTTTCCGCATCATGAGAACGAAATAGCGCAGGCGCGTGCGGCCAATGGCGGCGGTTTCGCCCGCTACTGGCTGCATAATGGATTCGTGAATATCAATGAAGAAAAGATGTCCAAGTCGCTGGGGAATTTCTTCACCCTGCGCGAGGTCTACGGGAAATACCATCCGGAAGTGCTGCGCATGTTCATTCTTGGCACACATTACCGTTCACCGCTGGATTTCTCGGATACCGCGCTGGAAGCGGCGAAGGCAGGACTTGATCGTCTGTATGAGACTGCAAGACGCTGTCAAGGGGCAAGAGATAGGAGTCAGGAAGAAATACCTTTTGACGCTTCACTCTTCACTCCCCACTTTATTTCAGCCATGAATGATGATTTCAATACAGCGGAAGCATTGGCTGCCTTGTTCGATACGGCGCACAGTATAAACAAGGCGCTGGATGCCGGTGAAGATGTGGCGGCGTCTGTGGCTTCCTTTACGGCCATGTGCGGCATGCTCGGCATTGTGCAGGAAGGTGTGGATGTATGGTTTCAGGGGGATGATGTAGACGCCGTGCATATTGAGGCGCTGATTGCCGAGCGGGAACAGGCGAGGAAGAATCGCGATTTTACCCGTGCTGATGCCATCCGTGATGAGCTGGCGTCCCGTGGCATTGTGCTGGAGGACGGATCTGAAGGTACGCAATGGAAAAAGATTTGAACCATGAGCGCGTCGCGGTCGTCGGACTGGGGTATGTCGGCCTGCCGTTGGCGCTTGCCTTTGGGCGTGTGATTTCAACGATCGGTTTTGATATTTCCGAAGCTAAAATCGAAGCATATCGCAAAGGCTGCGACCCAACGGGTGAAATGGAAAACGAATTATTCAGCCGTGCGAAATCACTGCAATATACCAGCGACCCGTCCAGTCTGGGAAAGGTGGATTATATTATCGTCGCCGTTCCGACACCCGTGGACAATGCTCACCAGCCTGATTTAACACCGGTGATTCGTGCTTCCGAAACAGTGGGAAAGCACATGCGGCGGGGCGTGACGGTTGTGTTTGAATCGACCGTCTATCCCGGAGTGACTGAAGAGGTATGCGTACCGATTCTGGAGCGGGAGTCGGGCCTGAAATATGGCGAGGATTTCAAGGTGGGGTACTCCCCGGAGCGGGTCAACCCCGGTGATAAAAGTCACCGGCTCGAAACCATTGTCAAGGTGGTTTCCGGGCAGGATGACGAAACGCTTGAGAAAGTAGCCATGCTCTATGAGCAGATTATTGATGCAGGCGTACACCGGGCTCCGAATATCCGTGTAGCCGAAGCTGCCAAGGTGATCGAGAACACGCAGCGGGACGTGAACATCGCCCTGATTAACGAACTGGCGTTGATTTTTCACAAGCTTGATATTGATACGCAGGCAGTACTGGAAGCAGCTGGCAGCAAATGGAATTTTCTTCCCTTTCGACCCGGTCTGGTCGGCGGGCACTGTATTGGCGTGGATCCGTACTATCTGACCCACCGTGCCGAAATGGAGGGATTTCGACCGGAAATCATCAAAGCGGCCCGTTATATTAACGACGGTATGGGACGGTGGCTGGCTGAGCAGACGATGATGGAAATGATCCGGGCGGGTATTCAGGTGAAGGGCGCAAGAGTGGGTGTTCTGGGGTTGACGTTTAAGGAGAACTGTGCCGACTTACGCAACACCAAGGTGGCCGAGTGTGTGCGCGAGTTGGAGTCTCTTGGCGTAGATGTGTTGGTTCATGATCCGATGGTCGATGCGGAAGAAGCGAAACGTGAATATGGCATTGAAGTGGTGGGCCTGAATGATTTGCAGGGTATGGATGCAGTAGTGCTGGCCGTGGCACATGATGTTTTCTGTGAGATGAATTGGGCATCCTTTGTGGATTGTTGCAAAGTCGGCGCACCGATTATGGATGTGAAATGTATGCTGGATCCTGAATGGGCCCGATCCACGGGGTTAAATCTTTGGCGGTTGT
>BTQQ01000082.1:0-7394 GCA_036985955.1 Zetaproteobacteria bacterium
TGGCAGCAATATTGAGTTTGGGAGGCGTGGCGCTTGCTGCAGGCATCGTGCTGGCGATTGCTTCGCGCGTCTTCCATGTCGAAGGCGACCCCATGGTGAGTAAGATTGATGCCGTGCTGCCCCAGACCCAGTGCGGCCAATGCGGCTATCCCGGCTGCAAACCCTATGCCGAGGCCGTGGCACGGGGTGAAGCAGATGTGAACCATTGTGTTCCCGGCGGCGAGCGCGCCATGCTGGCTATTGCGGATCTGATGGGTGTGGAACCCAAACAGCTTGAGGAAGAGCCCGCACCGCCCATGCTGGCTTTTATCCGTGAGGATGAATGCATCGGCTGCACGCTGTGCATCAAGGCCTGCCCGGTGGATGCCATTATCGGTGCACCGAAACAGTATCATACGGTGATTGAAGATCATTGTACGGGCTGCACGTTGTGCGTGGAACCCTGCCCGGTAAATTGCATTGATATGGTGCTCAAACCCGAGGTTCTGGAGGAATGGACATGGTCAGCGCCGGGAACCCATAAAAAGACGGAAAACGGGGGCGAACATGCTGCAGAAGCTGCTTGAGCGCCTGAAACCGGCAACACCGGGAACATTCCCCGGTGGCGTGCATCCGCCGGAGCACAAGATCACAGCCACATCAAAAATCAGTCAGTGTCCGTTGCCACCCGTGCTCATTCTGCCGCTCAAACAGCATATTGGTGAAACATGCGCGCCACTGGTGGACGTGGGTGATTCCGTTCTGTTTGGGCAAAAAATTGCCAAATCACAGGGTTACGTATCCGCTTCAATCCATGCGCCCGCTTCCGGCAAGGTCGTCAAGATTGAAGAGCATCCTATACCGCACCCCTCCGGCATGGGACGGCTGTGCATCTTCATTGAACCGGATGGCAAGGACACCCCGGACGAGAGCCTCGAAGCAATGCCGGATTATCGCAACATGGAACCATCCACCATCCGCGAACGCATTCGCGTATGCGGCATCGTGGGTCTGGGCGGTGCGGTATTTCCCAGCTTTATCAAGATGGTCAGGGACCAACGCAATCCGATTGATACGGTCATTCTGAATGGCATTGAGTGTGAGCCGTACCTCACCAACGATCACCGTCTGATGCTGGAAAAGCCGGAGGAAATTCTTCGTGGCATGGACATCATCATGCATGCGGTGAACGCAAAACATGGCATCATCGCCATTGAGGACAACAAACCGGATGCCGTGAAAAGCATACGCAAAGCTTTGACCGGAATGAGCGGAATTGATACCGGTAACATCAAAGTCCGCGTATTGCCAACCCGTTACCCGCAGGGGAGTGAGAAACAACTAATTTATGCGCTGACAGGCCGTGAAATTCCGGCAGGGCGATTGCCGCTTCATATTGGCCTGCTTTGCCAGAATGTCGGCACCGCCAATGCCGTTCATAATGCCGTGTGTCTGGGCCGATCTTTGACCGAGAGGATCATAACGGTGAGCGGTGATGCCGTGCCGCAACCGGGCAATGTATGTGCCCGCATTGGAACACCCGTCCCTTTCCTGTTTGCCCGGCACGGTTTAAATGACATGGATGATATACATGTGATTCACGGCGGCCCGATGATGGGGGAGCGTCTGTCGAAACTGGATGTGCCGGTCGTAAAATCGACCAACGGTCTGCTGGCCATACAACGGGACACCTTCTACAGCGAGCAGGCCGTGGAAGAACCCTGCATCCGCTGCGGCCACTGCGTTGAAGTGTGTCCGGCAGGACTGGTCCCCAATGAGCTGGCATGGCACTGCCGCAACGACCAGTTTGATCGTGGTCAGGAATACGATTTATTTGACTGTATTGAATGTGGGTGCTGCAGCTACGTGTGCCCCTCGCATATCCCGTTGGTGCATTATTTCCGTTACGCCAAGGGACAGGTTGCGAAAATCGAGAAGGAACAGGAATTCGCCCGGATTTCCAAGATCAGAAGTGAGGCCCGCGACAATCGTCTGGCGCGGGAGCAGGCCGAGCGTGCGGCCCGTCGCTCCAGAGCAAAACAACAGCACAAAGCAGCCTCTGCTGATAAGGCTGAAGCAGTTGGCAAATCTGAAACGAAACCAACCACTGAAGCCATTCAAAATACCGACGAAAGCAATGGAGAAAAAAGTGCATGAATAGTCCGGGTTTAATCAGTTCACCGCATGCCCACGGTGGCGATACGATTCGTGCCAACATGCTATCCGTGATGCTGGCGCTGGCTCCGGCCACGGTGGTCAGCGTTTATCTGTTCGGCTGGCTGGCGGTGTTTCTTATTGTGCTTTGCATGGCCGGATGCATGTTAACCGAAATGGCATGCCTCAAGCTGATGGACCGGCCCCTGTCTCCGCTGGGTGATGGCTCAGCGGCGCTGACCGGCCTGTTTCTTGCGCTGACATTGCCCGCCTATGTACCGTGGTGGATACCGTTGATCGGCTGCATCGTGGCCATCATTCTTTCCAAACAGGTGTACGGCGGCCTGGGGCACAATCCCTTCAATCCGGCGCTGGCGGCACGGGTGGTATTGTTGATCTCCTTCCCGCTCAACATGACGGCATGGATCATCCCCATGCACGCAGGCGCGCCACTGGTGGATTTATATAATTTCACACAATCATGGCATCTGTTCTGGCTGGGACCGGAGTCGCTGCATCATGGACTGGATGCCATCACCATGGCCAGCCCGCTTGGACATGTCAAAACCGAATGGAGCCGTGGTATTGGCGTGCTCGAGGCCCTGCGCGAGTATGATTATAGCTATCTGGATGCATTCCTGGGACGCGAATCCGGCAGTCTGGGCGAAACAAGTACACTGGCATTGCTCCTGGGCGGCGTGTATCTGCTGGCACGGCATACCATCGCCTGGCACATCCCCGTCTCGTTTATCGCCACGGTAAGTGTGCTGGCATTGATCTTCAACCAGATCAATCCGGAGCACTTTGCTCCACCGCTGTTCCACCTGCTGGCGGGAGGGCTGATGCTGGGAGCGTTCTTCATGGCGACGGACCCGGTCACATCGCCCGTGACACCGCATGGACAGTTGGTGTTTGGCGTCGGCTGCGGCATTCTTACATGGAGTATTCGCAGTTTCGGCGGCTATCCGGAGGGTGTGATGTTCTCGATTCTGCTGATGAACTGCGCCGTGCCCCTGATTGACCATTATTTAAGGCCGCGTGTCTATGGAAAATAATCAGGCCGGAAATCGTAAGGCCAAGCATACCATGGAAATGCTGATGATGGTCATTGCCTTAACGCTGGTAACCGTCATCGCCGCATCATTACTTGGCGTGACGGACATGTTTACGCGCGAGCCGATTCGTCAGGCCCAACGCGCCATGCTGCATCGAAGTCTGGAACAGGTGTTACCGGCGCACGTCAACAGTCCGATTGACGATAAACTGGTGTGGGATGTGGCAGGAAAAAATATGCCTGTTTATCTGGCACGCGATGTGCAGGGACGGGTTACAGCACTTGCCTGGGAGGTCGTCGCGCCGGACGGCTATTCGGGTTCCATCCGAATCCTTATCGGTATTTCACCATCCGGCGGGATTCATGCCATCCGTATTACCGCCCATCAGGAAACACCGGGATTAGGTGATGGCATTGTCCATAACAAACCATGGCTTGATTTCTTTGTGGGCAAGACCCTGGATAATATCCATTGGGCAGTAAAGAAGGATGGTGGAGATTTCGATCAGTTTACCGGTGCCACGATTACACCGCGTGCTGTCGTCAAAGCGGTCAGGAAGGGTCTGGAGTTCTTCAAAATCAACAGGCAGAAACTGCTCAAAATGGCCGCGCACCTTGATATACAAAGTAAAAAAGGGAAACTCCCCTCATGAATAAAACAGAAATTCTGGCCGATGGCTTCTGGCATAACAATACGATCTTCGCTCAGCTTCTGGGCATGTGCCCGCTGCTGGGCGTCACTACCAGCGCTATCAATGGTTTCTGGATGGGTGCTGCCACGGTACTGGTATTGCTGGGCTCTAATATCGTGGTATCCCTGATTCGTGGTTTCATTCCAAAAAATGTGCGCATTCCCGCTTATATTATGGTGATTGCAGCCTTCGTTACCGTGGTTGGTATGGCGATGAATGCCTGGATGCATGACATGTACCTGATTCTGGGGCTGTTCATTCCCCTGATTGTAGTCAACTGCGCCATCCTGGGACGTGCTGAGGCCTTTGCCAGCAAGAACAGCGTATTGGATTCAGCCACCGATGCCCTCGCCGTGGGGCTGGGCTTCACCTTCGCTTTAATGCTATTGGGCAGCGTGCGTGAGATTCTTGGACACGGAAGTATTTTCGGCCTTTCGCTCTTTGGCGAACATTATCCTGATTTTTTGATGTTTGTGCTGCCACCGGGTGCATTCATCGCGCTGGGATTCATCATTGCCGGCGTGAACATCATCAACCGGCGCAGAGGACGCGCCGCGCAATCCGTGGCTGCCTGCCGCCCCGCAGCACATGCCGTTCAGGAATAAGGAAGAAAATTCAATAAGATGCCGCATCTTATTAAATCCTCATTCCTAAGGAGGAATATATGCCTTATCTGAATATCCGGACCAATGTAACCATGGACGATAGCGGACAACAGGCGCTGCTGGAAAAAGCATCACAAACCGTGGCATCCATTCTGGGAAAACCGGAATCCTATGTGATGGTGAATCTCGATTCCGGCAATGCCATGCTCTTTGCCGGCAACGATGCACCGCTGGCCTATCTGCAACTTAAGAGCCTCGGCTTGCCGGAAGCGCAGACCAGTGCTTTCTCACAAGCGTTATGCGAACTCATGCAGGCGGAGCTGGACATTGATTCAGGACGTGTCTATATCGAGTTTTCCGGTCCGGAACGACATATGTGGGGCTGGAACGGAGGTACGTTCTGAAAACAGGGGCTGGCATGAGGAGGGTGGTATGAAGATGCCATTCAAACTGGCCCTGCTTATCATAATGCTTCTGGGCGTGGCACAGCAAGCGCTCGCTGCACCAACAGGCGTGGATGCTTTCTTCGGTTCCGTCAACGGAGCACTGGCTTCAGTACTGTTTTTTGATGTAATGCCGGGCGAAGCGAAGATGCCGTTCATCGTTGGCTGGCTGGTGATCGGGGCGGTTTACCTGACCTTACGCTTCGGCTTCGTCAACCTGCGCATGATGGGCCATGCTTTTCAGGTCATTCGCGGGCGTTACCAGTCGTCCGAGGACCGGGGCGAGGTCACGCCGTTTCAGGCGCTGTCGGCAGCACTCTCTGCTACGGTCGGACTGGGTAATATTGCCGGGGTGGCCATCGCCGTCAGTATCGGTGGACCCGGCGCGACATTCTGGATGATCATCGCCGGCTTTTTCGGTATGACTGCCAAATTCACCGAGGTAACGCTGGCCCAGATGTACCGCGAATTCCGTCCGGACGGACATGTGCTGGGCGGCGCCATGGAATACCTGTCCAAGGGCTTTGCCGAATACGGCTGGGCGAAACTGGGTAAGGGGCTGGCTTTGATGTTTGCCGTATTCTGCGTTGGCGCATCAATGGGCGGCGGCAATGCCTTTCAGGTGTCACAGGCGCTGGGTGCGGTACAGAATGTATTACCCTTCTTTGAGACCTATCCGTGGGTGTTCGGCGTACTCATGGGAGGGGCTGTGGCGCTGGTCATTATCGGCGGTATCCGTTCCATCGCCCATGCCGCCGAGGCTATTGTACCGACGATGGTATTCATCTATGTCTCTGCATGCCTGTACATCGTTGTTTCACATGCCGCTGATATTCCGGCCGCGTTAATGACGATTCTGCACAGCGCTTTTTCACCGACCGCCGTGACAGGCGGCTTCGTCGGCGTACTGGTGGTCGGTTTTCAGCGCGCTGCCTTTTCCAGCGAAGCGGGTATCGGATCGGCGGCTATTGCGCATTCGGCGGCATCGGTTCGCTATCCCGTCCGGCAAGGTTTTGTCGCACTGTACGAACCCTTTATTGATACCGTGATTATCTGCACGATGACGGCACTGGTCATCGTGCTGACCGGGGTATGGAATGCACCGGAATATCATCATCTGGTGGAAACGAGCAAGGGTGCGGCATTGACCGCCGTAGCATTCGGCTCGGTGTTATCGTGGTTTCCGGTCATTCTTTCCATATCTGTCGTGCTGTTTGCCTACTCAACCATGATTTCCTGGTCCTATTACGGTGAACGCTGCTGGACCTATGTATTTGGCGAACGCTATTCAATGCTCTATCGCATCCTGTTTGTCATGGTGATTGTGCTGGCCAGTCTGGTCAGCGCCGGCAATATCCTCGATTTCAGCGATCTGTTGTTACTGGCTATGGCCTTTCCCAACTTCCTTGCTCTGTACCTGTTGCAAGGCAAGGTGGCGACGGCGCTTAAAGAGTATCGTGGCAGGTTACGTACCGGTGAACTGGACCGCGAAGTTGCTATCGTGTCGACAACAGATTAGGACGAACGGAGAAAACTGACATGGCTTTAATGATTACCGATGAATGCATCAATTGTGATGTTTGCGAACCTGAATGCCCGAATAATGCAATCTATGAAGGAGAGGATATCTATGAAATCAATCCGGATTTGTGTACCGAGTGCATTGGACATTTCGATGAACCCCAATGTCAGAAGGTATGCCCGGTGGACTGCATTCCGCATGATCCGGACAGGGAAGAATCAAAAGAAATATTGCTGCTTAAATACAAGCGCCTGACCGGTCAGGACGGAACACAATAGTGAACGACAGGCGCGGGGCACTGTTTATCGTTTCCGGTCCTTCCGGAAGTGGCAAAACCAGCCTCTGCGCCGCCCTGCTGAAACAATGTCCGGAACTCAGATTAAGTATTTCGGCTACAACGCGCGATCCCAGGCCGGGTGAGGAACATGGAAAAAACTATTTCTTTCTCTCTCCGGAAGAATTTGAGTCTGAAAAACAGGCCGATGCTTTTCTTGAATGTGCCCTTGTGCATGGACACTGGTATGGAACGCGTGCTGCCGATGTGGAATCCCTGCGTGCCAATGGTTTTGATGTGTTGCTGGAGATTGATTGGCAAGGCGCAAAACAGGTGGCTGAAAAGTGCCCGGACGCCCACCGTATTTTCATCCTACCCCCTTCCATGGATACATTGCGGCAACGTTTGGTGGCTCGGGGGCAGGATGATGCCGGGGTTATTGAATTCCGGGTAAAGGCTGCCGTGGATGAAATCGCACATGCAGGCGACGCCGGATTCCGTATTGTAAATAACCAGTTTGATGATGCCCTGCGGGAGTTACTTGCCATCTATCATGAGCACCGCAACCCTTCGCCCGTTTGTTGACTCTGAACCAGACTTTTTAACATGGTAAATCCGGATGCAAAGCCACCGCTGCATATTGTCCTTTTTGAACCTGAGATACCGCCCAA
>BTQQ01000083.1:0-7322 GCA_036985955.1 Zetaproteobacteria bacterium
TTTGGTACCGGGAGCCGGAGTCGAACCGGCACGCCCTTGCGGGCACCAGATTTTGAGTCTGGCGTGTCTACCAATTTCACCATCCCGGCATACAGTTAAATAGACGGTAAAACGGCGCGAAGCATTGTCATCGTAACTGTGTGTGTCAAGCTTAACGCGTGTTTCCGACAATTAGAGATTCCTGTTTGCAAAACGATGATGACTGGTCAAAACTGTCGTTAGGTATGAATAAAGAGCCTCAAAGGAGTCTTTCTTGAAAGGCCAGGCACATGAAACTTATGACATCGTAATTGTGGGCGGAGGGCTGGCCGGGGTGTCTCTGTCCATTTCAGCGGCGAAAATGGGTCTTTCCGTGGCGGTGGTGGAGGCGCATGCCGTTGATGCATTCCCCTCTAGTCAGCCGGAACGGGTGATTGCGCTTTCCCACGGTTCCCGCTGCCATCTGGAAAGCCTTGGCGTGTGGACGGAGATTGAAAAACTTGGTGTGGCAAGGATTCGGCAGGTGCATATCGCAGAACCCGGGAATAGGGGCGAGGTGTGGATGCATCAGACGCATGCGGATGTTGATGCGCTGGGTTATGTGGCGCAGAACGCGCATATCCTTTCCGCACTTTATGCCACCATACCGCCGGAGGTGGCCATGCTGACCCCCACACGGGTGGATTCGCTTGAGGTCGCCGATGATGACGTGCATGTGAACGTGGTGCGGAACAATCGGAAAAGCCGTATCTCCTGCCGCTTGCTGGTAGGTGCGGATGGCTCTGGCAGTCAGGTCCGGCGTTTACGCGGTATTGCAAGCCGGGGCTGGGATCACAACCGTTTCGGACTGGTGGCCTCTGTTTGTCCGGGCAAACCGCACCGGAGTGTAGCCCACGAATGTTTCCGCCCCTCTGGCCCGCTGGCTTTTCTGCCGCTGAATAGTACGCATTACTCGATTGTGTGGACGCTGACACCTCGCGATGCCAGTCGTATCATGGCCATGGATGACGTCGATTTCCTGCGTGATCTTGAAGCTGCGGCGGGTTCGGACATGCATAAATATCTTGGTGGATTGACCGAAACCGGGCCACGCGCATTGTTTCCGTTTGAATTCCGTATGGCCACATCCATTACGGCATCGCGTACAGCCCTGATTGGCAATGCGGCCCATACCCTGCATCCGGTGGCGGGTCAGGGCCTGAATCTTGGGTTGCGGGACGTGGCTGTACTGGCTGATGCGCTTTCCCGGGCCTGTAAGGCGGGGCGCGATGTGGGGTCTTCCGTGGTTCTGGAAGAATATCGTCAACGGAGAATGGGTGATAATCTGGCGGTAGCGGCTTTTACGGAAGGGTTGAACGCCATATTTTCCAATGATTTTTTACCCGCGAAACTGGCAAGAGGCGCAGGGCTCCTTGGCGTACAATACTTGTCGCCTGTACGCGACTGGCTGATGCGGCGCACCACGGGGCTGGCGCAGGCTGGCTCATTGGGAGGTGACGCATGACTCGCGGCCAGAAGGAAGGACATAAAAGGGTCAGAAAGCCCGAGGTCATTGATCTTGTCATTATCGGCGGTGGTATGGTGGGTCTGACTCTGGCCTGTGCACTTAGAAACACGGGACTGAAGATCATGGTCATTGAACGTGCACAAGCCGAGCCCCGCATGTCGCTGGGGCGTGATTGCAGGGTGTCCGCCATTGTGGCCGGAACAGTCGAAGCGCTTAAAGGCATTGGTGTCTGGCCGTTAGTGAAGGATCAGGCGGGTCCTATTGACAGCATGCGGATATGGGATGACCAGCGTTTCGGCAGCATCCGTTTTGAAGCCGAAGAGGCAGGGTTGGAGTCATTGGGATATATCGTGGAAAACAGCGTGCTTTCAGCCGCCATGCTGGAGGTTGTCCATGCATCGGAAAATATCGAATGGTGCTGTCCGGCATCGGTGGAATCGGTACAATGGAAAGCAAGCTGTGTGGAAGTGTCGCTGGATGATGGGCGTGTTTTTACCACACAGCTTATTGTCGGTGCGGATGGCGGGCATTCGTGGCTGCGCAGTCAGGCAGGAATCCCCACATGGAGCCACCGATTTGAGCAACAGGGCATCGTTGCCACCATTCAGCCTCAATTCTCACATCGGAACTGTGCGTATCAGCGGTTTCTGCCGACTGGACCGCTGGCCCTTTTGCCGCTGACGGATGGATTGTGCTCAATTGTGTGGAGCGTGCAGGATAAAGAAGCTGCGCGTTTGATGGCGCTGGGCGACGATGCATTCATGGCCGAACTACAGGCTGCATTCGGGCCTGTCCTTGGCACACTGGAGGCGACGGGTGAGCGGGCTGCATTTCCGCTCAGAAGCCAGCTTTCACGCCATATCGTGCGTCCCCGAATGGCTCTCATTGGTGATGCGGCGCACCAGGTTCATCCGTTGGCGGGACTTGGCGTCAATCTGGGTATCCGTGATGCCATGGTATTGGCGCAGGAAATTGCCGATGCCCGATATTTTGAGGAGGATTACGGGAGTCCGGATGTGCTGAACCGATTTATGCGTAACCGCATACCGGATATTCTGGCTGTGATGGGCGGCATGGAGCTTTTTCATTATTTATTTATGCACGATGTTCCGGGGCTGGCACTGTTGCGTGATGCAGGGATGCGGGTTGTGGGAAACAGCGGCCCGGTCAAACGGATGCTGATGCGCCGCGCCATGGGACTGACACTGCCGGTTCCAAAACAGATTTCATAGCTCCTGATTTTTTTAGGAGTCCGAAGGCGGCATAATTCTTGCTGGTTGTGCGCATGACTGTGCACATGGATGAGGGGTTTCATCGTCGATTATCGGCCATGGTTGAATCCATGCCTGCTTTTCCGGAAAGCGTACACCAGATCATGTCCATGACTGCTGACATCAATTGTTCACCCAGAGACCTGGTAAAGGTTATTGAAAGTGATCCGGTCATGACCATGAAAATATTGAAACTGGTAAATTCGGCGTTCTTTGCTCTATCGAGAAATGTAGCTTCCGTACAGCACGCTTTGGTCTATCTGGGGCTGAATACAGTGAAAAATCTGGCGATCAGTATTGCTACGGTGGATTCATTGCCGAGGAAGAGTATTCCCGAACTGCCCATGTCGGCATTTTTGACACATTCTCTGGCAACAGCAACAATGGCACAGCGTCTGGCCAAAGATTTTCTACATCTTCGGGATGTTTCAGATCACTTTGTTGCCGGTCTTCTCCATGATTTCGGCAAGGCGGTGTTTGTGCAGTTTGAGCCAACAACTTATGCCAGGGTCTTGAATGAGGCCCGGGAAAAGCAATCCCCTTTGCCACAAATCGAAATGGAACGAATGGGGATAACCTGTGCCGAGGCCGGGGCCATGCTGGCCGAGAGCTGGCAACTTCCGCCAACGTTGATTGATAGCATTCGCACACACGTGGATTGCAACGAGGATTCATCGGACATGACGCTGACTGTGGCCGCTGCCAATACAGTGGTGAAGGCCATGAATCTTGGCGATAGCGGCAATCCTTATGTCGGAGATTTTCAGGATTTTATGCGTAAACGTCTGGGTTCGGACCTCGAGGGCGTCATTGCAAAAACGGATGCTTTATCGGATGAAGTTCACAATATGCAAAGCATGGTGCAATAGGCACCATGAAACTACGTTTTTGGGGTGTACGGGGGTCGATTCCTTCCCCCGGGGCGAAGACCGTTCGTTATGGCGGCAATACAACGTGTCTTGAAGTTTGGACGGATGATGGCGAGCTGATTATTCTTGATGCGGGAACCGGTATTTTCCCGCTGGCGCAGACGCTGCTGGAGAAAATGCCGGTCCATGCGTATATTTTCAATACCCATTCACACTGGGATCATATTCAGGGATTACCATTTTTTATTCCGTTGTTTGTGCCGGGAAACCGGGTGTCGATTTATGGTGCCTCCGATCCAGTATCTGGCAACAGTATCGAAGAAATTCTCCAGGTTCAATTACAGTACCGGTTTTTCCCGATTCGGGAAAGTGAACTGAATGCTCAAATTGAATATATTTCGCTGAGGGAAGGTGAATCGGTCAGTATCGGCAATGCTTTGGTGACGCCTGTGCTGATGAACCATCCTGTTGTGAATTTTGGATATCGAATTGACAATGCCGGTAAGTCATTGTTTTTTACCGGAGATCATGAACCTTCATATAACATTTATGAACCTGAGGACGATGAATACGCCATGTACCAGACGCTGATTGAACAGAAGGACGGGAGCATTCTGGACAGGGTGCGCGGCGTGGATGTGCTGGTTGCCGATGCTTCTTATACCGAAAGTGAATATCCGGCCAAAAAAGGCTGGGGACATGGAACGTTCGACACCTGTATACAAATGGCAGAAAAGGCCAAAGTCAGTCAGCTGTTTTTAACCCATCATGAACCAACACGCGATGATGAGGCTCTGGAAGCGGTGTTTCGCGAGAGTCTGAAAAAACGGACGGTCCGGGGATGTGAGATCGAATTGGCAAGGGAAGGCATGCTTGTCGAGTGGTAATTCCCGATCTTTGCAAGCTGTGTTTAGATACGCTGTAAATTCATATTTTTCCAGATAGGCTTCGCCGATGTCCGGGATTCAGGCATTACCCCCTGATCTGTCGCATCTGAAAGGTGTGCGCATCATCGCCGCAATGAGTGGCGGAGTGGATTCGTCCGTGATGGCGGCGCTGCTTGCGGATGCGGGCGCGGACGTGATCGGCGTGTTCCTGAATGTTTGGGACTATTCGCGCGATGAAGTAAGCCGCCATGGTTCCTGCTGTGCCACCGAGGATGCCTATGACGCGCGCCGGGTGGCGGATCATATTGGAATTCCGTTCTATTCAATGGATATGCGCAAAAAGTTTCGTGAGAATGTTATTGACCCGTTCATTGCCGATTATGAGTCGGGACGAACACCGAATCCCTGCGAACGCTGTAACCGTTTCGTGAAATTTGGCGCACTGCTGGATGTAGCGGATGAACTGGAAGCGGTGTTTGTCGCGACCGGACATTATGTGCGCCGCAGGGACGACGAAAATGGGGTGCATATCTACAAGGGAAACGATGTACATAAGGATCAGAGTTATTTTCTGGCAACCACGAGCCGCGAGCAGGTTGAAAGGATTCTTTTTCCGGTGGGACACCTGGAAAAGAGTGAAACCCGCAAGTTGGCAGAGCAGTTCGGTCTGCCGACAGCGGGGAAGCATGAAAGCCAGGATATCTGTTTTATTCCTGCGGGAGATCGCATCGCATTTCTAAAGCGTGAGGGATCATCTGCGGGACTTAAGCCGGGCAATGTTGTCGACAGGAATGGAAACGTGTTGGGAAAACATCAGGGCATCGCGCGCTACACTTTGGGACAGCGCAAGGGTTTGGGACTTTCCGGAGGGCCGTGGCATGTGGTGGGTCTCGATGGAAATACGGCACTGGTAGTGGTGGCTCCGCCTGAGGAAGCGTTGATTCACAGGGTGAAAGTGGACGACATCACATGGGTCCGCAAACCGGTTCGGACTGAAGAGATTACCGCCAAACTACGTTATCAGTCAGAGCCCGCGCTGTGTTGCATATCCGCGGAGGGTGAAAGCCTGCGTGTCGTATTTGATGCTCCGCAGAAGCCAACGGCACCGGGCCAGGTAGCGGCATTTTATGCGGGCACTGAATTGCTTGGTGGTGGTATTATTTCGGAGGTCATGTGAGCGATCAGAACTGGAAAAATACCGGGAGAACAGCTATAAAAGTGGTGTAGACCGGAGGTGGTTTATGTATCAGGGAAAATCAATCTGGGTACTCGCCGCGGATGCCAGCCGGGCAAAAATATGGGCAGCGAGCACGCCATCGTCCCCACTTGAACTGGTTCATGAAATGGAATCGCCGGAAGGACGTATGCATGAACGGGATTTAACATCGGATTTGCCGGGCCGGGCTTTTGACAGCTCGGGATCGGGCAGACATGCCATGGAACAGGAAGTGGGTCCGAAAAAAGAGGCGGCTATTCGCTTTTCCCGTGAATTGGCTGATGTACTGACGCAGGCATGCAATCAGTCTGCATTCAACAAGATTTATCTAACGGCCGCACCATCATTTCTCGGTTTGCTGCGTGGTTGCTGTAAAGAAACCCTGAAACAGTGCGATGTGATTGAAGTGGATAAGGATTATACGGCTATGGCCGCAAGTGAGTTGAGATCACGTCTGCCTGAGTATTTATAGCCATCTTTCTTGCTTGGAACTTGGCTGCCGCTCCACTAGAGTGCCGCGCCACGCAGCCCAACGGGCGCGAAGTTCCAGGGAAGGGGTTTAAGTATGGCCGTTCAACGTACACTTTCAATTATCAAGCCGGATGCTATTGCCAAGAACGTCATCGGCGACATTATTCGCCGTTTTGAGGAGAATGGGCTGGCGGTGATTGCAACGCGTATGACGCAATTATCCGGCGAGCAGGCAGGCCGCTTTTATGCAGTGCATAGGGATCGTCCATTCTACAAGGATTTGTGTGCATTCATGAGTTCCGGGCCGATTCTTGCCATGGTGCTCGAAGGGAAAAATGCCGTGGCATTGAACCGCCAGTTGATGGGCGCAACAAACCCGAAAGAAGCGGAAGCAGGTACGATTCGCGCTGACCATGCGGATTCCATCGATGCCAATGCCGTGCATGGATCGGATTCGGAGGAAAATGCTGCCATTGAGATCGCTTTTTTCTTTGGTGATCTGGACCTGAACAGTCGCCAGTAAGTTCCTTCGATGAGCGAAAAGGCCTCGGCAACTCCCGAAGCGTCACAAGCATCTGAGCAAATCCGTGTCCGGCGGGAGAAACTGACCCGTCTGCGTGATGCAGGCATTGCTTACCCCAACAGTTTCCGCGCCACCGACTCAAGTGCTGATGTGCTGGTGCAGTACGGGGAATGGGATGCGGAGAAGCTGGCATCCGAAAGCGTCTCTGTTTGCATGGCCGGACGCATCATGGGCCACCGTGTCATGGGAAAATCCAGTTTTATGCACATTCAGGATGGGTCAGGACGTATTCAAATTTTTCTGAATCGGGATGAGTTGGGTGCGGAAACCTACAATCCAACGAAGAAATGGGATTTGGGCGACATCATCGGCGTGGCAGGTACGCTCTTTCGCACCAAAACAGGCGAGTTATCGGTCAGGGTTTCCCGTATCGAACTGATTACCAAATGCTTGCGGCCATTGCCTGAAAAATGGCACGGGCTTTCAGATAAGGAAATACGCTATCGTCAGCGTTACGTGGACCTGATGGTGAATCCCGAGGTGCGCGAGGTGTTCCGAACGCGCTCGAAGGCCATCAATGCCTTGAGGAATGCGCTTGT
>BTQQ01000084.1:0-7306 GCA_036985955.1 Zetaproteobacteria bacterium
TCATGAGAGCCATCATCATGAGTAAACCGGGAAATCCGGACGTACTCGAAACACGACAAATGCAAAAACCCGTTCTCACTCATCCGTATGACGTACTGGTGCACCTGAAGGCCGCAGGCGTTAATCCGATTGACACTAAATTGAGAAGCAGCGGCACGTACGCCCGGGAACAGCAGGAAACCATCCTCGGCTGCGACGGTGCAGGTATTATTGAAGCTGTGAGTGAATCCGTCACCCGATTCAAACCGGGGGATAATGTTTATTACTGCCATGGCGGCATTGGCCTTGCTCCGGGGAACTATGCCGAGTTTGCCGTCGTGCCTGAATGGTTCCTGGCAGAAAAACCCGCATCGCTGAATTTTATAGAAGCGGCGGCCGCACCGCTTGTCCTGATTACTGCATGGGAATCATTGTTTGACCGTGCCCGAATTCAGGCCGGACAGAAGGTGTTTGTGCATGCCGGAGCGGGAGGTGTCGGGCATGTAGCGATCCAACTCGCCAGGATCGCCGGCTGCAATGTGGCAACCACAGTCAGTTCCGATGAAAAAGCCACTTTTACGCGCAGTCTTGGAGCGGATCATGTCATCAACTACAGAAAACAGGATGTTACACAGGCATTACTTGAATGGACGGACGGCAAGGGAGTGGATGTAGCCTTTGACACCGTTGGCGGCGACGCCTTCAAACAACTGATTCCGGCAGTTCGCACCTATGGTGATCTGGTAACAATTTTGCAGGTTCCCGAAGATACAGACTGGCAAACCGTTCGCCTGCGGAATATCCGTATCTCACAGGAGTTGATGCTGACACCGATGGTCATGAACCTGAAAAATGCAGCACACCACCAATCTGATATATTGAAACGATGTGCGGCCTATTTTGATGATGGAAGCCTTAGCGTGCATGTGTCCCACATATTAACTCTTGAACAGGCCGCAGATGCGCATCGTCTGATTGAGACAGCCGGGATGACGGGAAAAATTGTGCTTGAGATTTAGCCTTAGGGAAACTCTGATTTATTTATGAACTCGCGTATTGCGTTTTGATGTTGAACATTCTGAAACACAATCTGCTTCGCTCAGAATAAATCAGAGCTTCCTTAGAATCAGTTTAATGCAGATGCAGCCAGTGTTGACGGAGAACGGCGGCGTAACATGGATGCATCACGATGTTTCACGACCTGCATCAGATAATCCCGGTTTTTCTCCAGCGCCTCCATGTAGAAATTACTCTCCGGAAAAAAATGTTGATCGGCATGGTGGTATGCGCCTTTAAGAACGCCATCCAGCCTTTCGCACATGGCATGTTCGAAAAACATGGGTGTCCTGAAAATCAGTTCTTCCTGTGAGATATAGCTACCACCCGGTGCATGTTTGGCCAGCATGCCGGCCACCTCAAACTCCGGATACAAACGGTCACGGCACTTTTCCAGATAGCAGCGATCGGACATCTGAGCTATGAGATCGGCAGTGCCCAGCATCTTTCCCAGCAATCTTAATTTAGGGTCTCTCAGCGGAATCTCGGGCGCCAGCATTTCGTAACCGGTAAAATGAATGAGGTATGCGCATGTCTGCACGGCCTTGTCCAGACCCAGTGTTGGCAAATATTCGGCCATAAAGCGGCCACTCCGGGACACATGGGTGCGTGTATATTCAGCGCCATTGGCATGGTGGCGATCCATACGCCTGCGTATGTAGCCCGCATCATGCAACAGCGCCGAAACAAGTCCCAGAAGTGTACCAAAAGCACCAATCTGTTCTGTCTTAGGACGCCTGCTTTCATGGCCGTTAATCAACCGTGCCATTGCCAGCGTAACATCCAGTGTATGCTGTAAATTATGATATGGCGTATCGCAGGGCAAATATCCCGGATAATCTCCATGAAATAATCTTCCGGTATCCGCAAAAGCTCTTTGTAATTCCGTTGTCGATGCCTGCGGGTAAAGTGACGAATACAATCGGCAAACCTCCCGGCTCACCGACTGCACATCTGTCACTTTAACGCTCCGGGTGACATCATACTCGTTCCCGTACTGTTCCATGCCAGGATTACAGGCAAA
This sequence comes from Zetaproteobacteria bacterium, assembly GCA_036985955.1. Lineage (GTDB taxonomy): Bacteria > Pseudomonadota > Zetaproteobacteria > Mariprofundales > Mariprofundaceae > JAUZQZ01. The sequence goes on from BTQQ01000084.1 coordinate 2,060, forward strand.
GTCCGTGCCAATTTGTACAGAACGTGCATCCATGACAAAATTCCCTATCATTGGCAGATGATGGCAGCGCCGGATTCCACACAGGCATTAACCTCCAAAAACCAGCTCCTTGATGCATTCGCCTCCGGCTGCAAACCGCGAGAGGATTGGCGCATTGGTACGGAACACGAGAAAATCGGTTTCTGCCTCGACACCCTGAAACCTATCCCCTATGAAGGTACGCGCAGTATCCGCCGCACGCTGGAAATGCTGGCTTCGGAAGACTGGAATCTTGAACACGAGGCAGGCAAGCCCATCGCCCTCAAGCGCGGCATAGCCAGCGTTACACTGGAACCCGGCGGACAACTGGAACTTTCCGGCGCACCGCTGGTCAGTGTACACGAAACATGCCAGGAGGTACGGGAACATCTTCGTCTGCTGGCGCAGGTGCGCAATGATTTGCGCATCGGTTTCCTTGGTTTGGGTTTTCAGCCCAAATGGAAGCGTGAGGACATCCCGTGGATGCCCAAAGGCCGCTATGATGTGATGCGCCGTTATATGCCACAGGTCGGTGCGCACGGCCTGGATATGATGCTCAGAACAGCCACGGTTCAGGTAAATCTTGATTTTGAATCGGAAACGGATATGGCGCGCAAGATGCGCATCGGCTATTGCCTGCAACCGGTCGTCACCGCCCTGTTTGCAGCCAGTCCCTTTGTGGAGGGCAAACCCTCCGGCTACCTCTCCTATCGCGCACGCTGCTGGCTGGATACTGACGCTTCCCGTACCGGCATCCCTGCAATGATTTTTGACGACAACTTCGGCTTTGCGCATTATATGGAATGGCTGCTGGATGCGCCGATGTATTTTGTCATTCGTGATGGCCGTTATATTGACTGCGCTGGCCAGAGCTTCCGTGACTTCCTGCAAGGCAAGCTCGCCGCTCTGCCCGGACAGTTTCCCACCATGGACGACTGGGAATTACACGCGACCACGGTGTATCCTGAAGTCAGACTGAAAGGATTTTTGGAAATGCGCGGGGCGGACGCGGGTGGTAAACCGTGGATCTGCGCCCTGCCCGCTTTATGGAAAGGATTGTTGTATGACGAAGCATCTATCCAGCGGGCCTGGGACATGGTTGCGGACTGGACGCACGAAGAGGTTGTATCCATGCGTAATGTGGCTCCGGAAATGGCTCTAAAAACACCGTTCCGTGACACCACACTCCTGCAACTGGCTGAAACGATGCTGGACATTGCCCAATCAGGTCTGGAACGCCTCAATTGCCTGAGCCCCGATGGGAAAAATGAAACCATTCATCTGGCACCCTTGATGGATGCTGTAACCCATTGTCGCACGCAGGCCGATCAGTGGCTGGATGCCTATACGCATGGCTGGAATGGAGATATTGATATGATATTCAGCGAAGCAGCCCTGCCCTGATCCACCTGTCTGCTTACTTTTTCAATGGATTCGGAGCCACTGTGCCATCCTCATTTCGTCTGCCAAAGCTGTGGCAAGCGAAACGTGATTGAAGTGGATACGACGGAAGGCTTCCCGCAAACCTTTGTATGGGACTGCGAGCGATGTTGTCATGCGCATGAAGTTACCGTCCGCGAACATGGTGATGAAAATCTTGAAATCATGGCTGAATCAATCTGAGTTATGCTGAAAATATCAGAGCAAGTCAGCCTTTCCGATGATGAAATCGAAATGCATGCTATCCGTGCACAGGGGGCAGGCGGACAAAACGTCAACAAGGTATCCAGTGCTGTTCACCTGCGCTTTGATATCCGGGCGTCATCACTGCCGGAAACATACAAAGAGCGACTTTTACAACTGAATGACCGGCGCATCAGCACTGAGGGCATCATTATTATCAAGGCCCAGCAGTTCCGAAGCCAGGAGAAGAATAAAACGGATGCGTTAAACCGGTTACAAGAATTGATCAGAGCGGCAATCGTTGTAGCAAAAAAGAGGAAACCATCGCGGCAATCCCGTGCCTCAATAAAGCGGCGTCTGGATAGTAAAAATAAGCGTGGTCAATTAAAAACACTGAGAAAAAAGGTGACTGAATAAATGTGATATTACTCGCACAACTCAACCGCATTGCCATCCGGGTCACGGCAAAACAAAGCATTTCGCCCCGACTTACTCATCGTGTACGCAATGTTCGCTGATTCAAGTTTGTGTCTGACGGCTGATAAATTTCCGACCTGCAATGCCATATGACGGTCCCGACCACCATGCATCGGCAACAGCGCATCCATATACGGATTAGGTAGGAGCATCAGGTGTAGTTCCTGATTACGGTCCAAACGGTAAAAGACGCCCTCGAACCCGAGATCGGGCCGCTCTTTGCGTTTTAAACCCAGCACATCTTCATAGAACATAGCTGATGCCTTAAGGTCGGCAACAATCAGCCCCACATGCAGCAATTTCATCTTTCACTCCGGAACCTGACCATAGCGAACATTGACAGTGAGTTCCAATAGCTTACGCCATGATTGTCCACAGAGGCACTTCCTGCAACAATTCACGCCCATGACAGCACAAATCCTTGATGGTCGGATACTTTCCGCGAGTTTACGGGAAGATCTCAGACACGATACCGCAGAACTGGCGGCGAAACACGGGCGAGCACCGGGGCTGGCGGTGATTCTGGTCGGTGAAGACCCTGCTTCGCAAATCTATGTGCGCAACAAAAAGAAGGCGTGCGTGGATGTTGGCATTGAATCGGATGCTTTTTCACAAACACTTCCCGCTGAAACGAGCCAGCAACATCTTCTGGGCCTGATTGCGGAACTCAATGCCGATCCGAAAGTGGATGGTATTCTGGTTCAAATGCCGGTACCCGAACACATTGATCCCGAAGCCATTATCGAAGCCATTGATCCGGGCAAGGATGTGGATGGGTTCCACCCGTACAACGTTGGCCGTTTGACCGCACGCATGCCCGCATTACGCTCCTGCACGCCGTTTGGTTGCATGAAACTGCTGGAGCAAACGGGTATTGATCTGCACGGGCAGGAAGCGGTCATTGTTGGCGCATCGAATATCGTAGGCCGCCCCATGACCATGGAGCTGCTGCTGGCAGGCGCCACAGTGACTGTAGCCCACAAGTTCACACGTAATTTACAACAACATATCGAGCGCGCTGACATTGTCGTTGCGGCTGCCGGGAAACCGGGGCTGGTCAAGGGTGAATGGATCAAGCCGGGCGCCATTATCATTGATGTCGGCATCAACCGTACGGACGCTGGAAAACTCATCGGCGATGTAGAATTTGACGAGGCAGCCGAACGTGCGGCGTGGATTACGCCGGTCCCCGGCGGGGTTGGCCCGATGACCATTACCATGCTTCTGACCAATACGGTGCAGGCATTCAGGGAACATCTGGGCGATACGCATGACTGATGTGGATGCAAACAAGCTGGCGAAAACGCCACTCCATGAAGAACATATCGCACTTGGTGGCAAGATGGTGCCATTCGCGGGCTTTGATATGCCAGTACAATATTCGGCGGGCGCACTGAAGGAATACCGTATTGTGCGTGGCGATGGTGCGGGGCTGTTCGATATTTCTCATATGGGGCAAGTGCGCATCAGTGGAGTGGACAGCCTCAAGTTCTTGCAATATGTCACCACCAATGATGTGTCTAAACTGGTGGACGGGCAGGTGCAGTATTCAGGCCTGTTGAATACGCAGGGAACATTTATTGATGACATCACCACCTATAAAATATCGGACAACGAATACTATCTATGTATCAATGCCGCCAACCGGCACAAAGATGTCGCGCATCTGCAAAAAAAAGCTGCAAATTTCGATGTGGCGGTTACGGATGAATCTGACGATACCACCTTGCTGGCATTGCAGGGTGCAAAAGCACAGTCCATGCTGCAACCGCTGGTGGATACTGATCTCGAATCCATCGGCTACTACAACTTTGCACAGGTTCATGTGAACGGAAAAGCGGCCATCATCTCACGTACCGGCTATACCGGTGAAGACGGTTTTGAGGTTTATATTCCCAACAGCATCGCCGTGGAAGTCTGGAGGCAACTGCTGGCAGGGGGAGCTGCGCCGATCGGGCTAGCCGCACGCGACATGCTGCGCACCGAAATGGGCTATGCGTTGTATGGCCACGAAATTTCCGCTTCGGTCACGCCCGTGGAAGCAAAACTGATGTGGATTACCAGACTGGAAAAGGGTGATTTCATTGGACGGGATGCTGTGGTGGCCCGCAAGTCCGATGGTCCACGAAAACGCCTGATTGCACTGAAACTGACAGGCCGTGGTATTCCACGTGAGCACTACAAGGTTTATGTGGATGGCAAGGAAAGCGGCGAAATTACGTCCGGCATGCATTCGCCTATGGCCGGAGGGGTTGCGCTGGCTTATGTGAAACCGGAACATGCGGAATCCGGCGAATTGAGCGTGGTGATCCGTAACAAACAGATTCCGGCAGAGAGAACAACCACGCCCTTCGTGCGCAGCAACGTTCGACGCTGATTTTATAGCTATAAGGAGAGGGGAGATGACGATTCCCGTTGATTTGAAATATACCAAAGAGCATGAATGGGTACGCATTGGGGGCGACGTGGCTACGTTTGGTATCTCGGATCATGCGCAGGAAGCACTCGGTGACATCGTATTTGTCGAGCTGCCGGAAGTTGGACGCACGGTGGATGCAGGTGAAGCCTGTGCCGTCGTGGAATCGGTCAAGGCCGTGTCCGATATGTATGCACCGGTAGCTGGAAAGGTAATTGAAGTCAACGGAGCGCTTGAAACCTCTCCGGAACAGGTAAACACCGACCCGTATGGCACGGGCTGGATCGCCAAGGTGAAAATGAGCGGCGATACCGTCGAGTTATTAAGCGACGACGAATACAATACTTATCTGGAGGAGTAGCCACAAAAAGCCAGGACACAAAGGAAATTCTTTGTGCCTTTGTGACTTCGTGGTAATTAGGGCCTGTTAACACTAATTATGAACGAGGCGCTGCTGTCCCAAATGGGGCCAGTCAAGGCGCGAGGAGAGAAGTTTGGTGAATCCAAATAAACGACGAGTAACGCCGAATGGCCTCATTTGGGACGCAGCCCTGCAGGACGGGCTATTTTTGTGCTCTGCTGCGTTATTTCTCGCTCATGTGCCTCGGGCACACTTCGCTCGAAAGGTCTTGCATAGCCACAAAAATAGCTTCGTCGCCTCGTTCATAATTAGTGTTAACAGGCCCTAGCTTATGAGGTTTCTTCCCCATACC
>BTQQ01000085.1:0-7300 GCA_036985955.1 Zetaproteobacteria bacterium
CCCAGTTGTTTCATGGCATCGACCTGATCCTGCATCAGGGCGATAAGTGGGGAAATAACAATGGCCGTGCCTCTGCGAATCAGGGCGGGGATCTGGTAACAGATGGATTTACCGCCGCCGGTCGGCATCAGCGTCAGCGCATCGCGTCCGCCAATCAATGCTTCGATAATCTCCGCCTGATGATGGCGAAAATCAGCATAACCGAAGGTCGATTTCAGGATGTGGCGCGCTTGTTCCAAATGTTGTTCCATGGGCGGATTATCCACAACCGGGCATCGTCTGTCATACACGCAGGAAATGGGTAGTATCCGCCGTATGTTTACCGGAATTATTCAGGACGTTGGTGTCATCCAGAGTATCCAACGCGAGCTTGAACAGGCGTATATGACCATTGAAACCACATTGGATATGTCAAATTGGCAAAATGGAGACTCGATAGCGGTGGACGGCTGTTGCCTGACCCTGACGGACTTCGGCACAGAAAAATTTTCAGTCACATTATCACAGGAAACCCTGAATTTGACGACATTTGGACAGGCTCAGGAAGGAAAGAGGGCGAATCTGGAACCGGCATTGCGCATGGGCGATGCGCTTGGCGGTCACATGGTCAGTGGTCATGTGGATGGCACGGGAAAGGTTGATGATATCCAGCCTGCGGGCGAGCATCGGCTTTTCCGGTTTTCCGTTCCGGAGAATCTGGCGCGGTATGTGGTCAAAAAGGGTTCAGTGGCAGTCAACGGAGTGAGTCTGACCGTGAATGAAGTGGATGGATGCGCTTTTGAAGTCAATCTGATTCCACATACGCTGGCGAACACAAACTTGGGAGATTTGGCTGACGGTGATAGAGTCAATATCGAAACTGACATGTACGGGCGGTATATAGAACGAATGATGCAATTTGGTCATGAATAAAAGGAATATGGAGCAGCAATGAGCCTTTCCAGTTGTGAAGAACTGATCGAGGAATTGCGTGCCGGACGCATGATTATCCTCGCGGATGACGAAGACCGTGAGAATGAAGGCGATCTGGTTATGGCGGCGGAATGGGTAACGCCCGAAGCTGTGAATTTCATGGCAACGCATGCGCGCGGCCTGATTTGTCTGGCACTGACCCATGAGCAGGTTCAGCGCTTGCGGATTCCCCTGATGGTTCAGGACTCCAACGCCAAGTTCAAGTCGGCGTTTACCGTATCTATCGAAGCGGCGGAAGGCGTGACCACCGGTATTTCCGCCTTTGACCGGGCACAGACCATTCGCGTGGCAGCGGATGAAGGATCAGGGCCTGCCGATGTGGTGATGCCGGGGCATGTGTTTCCTCTGATGGCCAAGGATGGCGGGGTGCTGGTGCGCGCCGGACATACCGAGGCCAGCATCGATCTTTCAAATATGGCTGGACTAAAACCGGCGGCGGTAATTTGTGAAATTATGAATGAAGACGGGTCCATGGCGCGCATGCCGGAACTGAAAGCCTTTGCCGCTAAACATCATCTGAAGGTTGGCTGTATTGCCGATATCATCAGTCATCGGCTAAAACACGATTCGCTGGTCAGACGTGAAGTTGAGGTACGCATGCCTACGGAATTCGGAGAATTCCGTCTGTTCGGTTACTCCAATGCCGTGGACAAGGCCGAGCATGTGGCGCTGGTGATGGGTGAACCGGACGGTGATACGCCTTGCATGGTGCGGGTGCATTCGGAGTGTCTGACGGGCGATGTGTTTGCTTCACGGCGTTGCGATTGCGGTTCACAGTTACATGCGGCCATGCGTCAGGTGTCGGCGGCGGGCACTGGCGTGATTCTCTATTTGCGGCAGGAAGGCCGTGGTATTGGTTTGTTGAACAAACTCAAGGCTTATAAACTACAGGATGCCGGGCATGACACGGTAGAAGCAAACAAAAAGCTCGGGTTCCGCGCCGATTTACGGGATTATGGCATTGGCGCCCAGATTTTGCGCGATCTGGGGCTGCGCAAACTTCGGTTACTAACGAACAATCCAAAGAAAATTATTGGTCTGGATGGTTACGGGCTGGAGGTCGTTGAACGTGTGCAGCTGGAAATGCATGCACACGAAGACAATATCGCTTATCTGACAGCCAAACGGGATAAAATGGGGCATTTGCTGGACGTCAACCCGGGTCAAAAGGACGCTAAATGAGCCTTGATGCGCCTCGGCTTGGGGGAGCAGTGGATGCCAGCGGTTTACGTATCGGGATTGTGGTCAGCCGTTTTAACGGGGAAATCACGGAGGCGTTGCTGGAGGGCGCGGTGAATACACTGAAGGAACATGGCGCAAGCGATTCGGATATGCGCGTCGTGCATGTGCCCGGGGCTCTGGAAATCGGCGCAATTGCGTCCCGGATGGCGCAATCGGGGCAATATGACGCTGTGGTCTGTCTGGGATGCGTGATTCGTGGCGGAACGGCGCATTTTGAGCATGTTTGCCGTGGTGCGATGGATGTTATCAGCAACACGGCACAGCGTGGCGATATCGGTGTGGGCAATGGCGTACTGACCGTGGACACAATTGAGCAGGCAAGGGACCGTGTGGGTGGCCGGCATGGACACAAGGGTGCGGAGGCGGCGCTGACGGCGGTTGAAATGGCGCATCTTCTTAGGGAGGTGCCAATTAACTCGTGACCAGTGATTTTACATTCAAAACCGCCGATTTCTGCATTAAATATTTTAGCAATAGCCTTGCTATTACTCACGCCCTTTGCCTTGAACTCGGCAGTTTTGAATTGCAAACTCATCCAGGCAGAGTTAATCAGCACCTCCATAGAGGTCTGTAATGGCCAACCGGCATAAAGCCCGGCAATCGGCGCTTGAAGTTTTGTATGCATGGCACAATGGCGAGCAGGACAGTGCCTCGATTCCATCATTGCTTGCCGGTCGTTTGAGTGAAGAAGGGCGATCCGATCAGGATAACGATTATTTGCGGGAGATGGTGCAAGGGGTGGTCGCGCAGGCTGAGGATATCGATCAGCTTATCGGTGGGGCCGTACGTGGCCGCAGCCTGAAGAGTATTGCCCATATCGAGCATAATGTATTACGCATGGCGGTATGGGAGATGACCAACCGTCTGGAGATTCCATACCGCGTGATTATCAATGAAGCCCTGGAACTGGCCCGCGCCTATGCGGATGAGCCGGGGCGTGGTTTTATCAATGGCGTGCTGGACCGCCTGGCGCACGAACTCCGGAAGGAAGAATTCCGGCCTGCCTGATATCATCCATGGATGAATTTGACCTCATTGAGCATGCTTTTCGTCAGCGGACACCGTTTGTACATAAGCTCACCCGGTTGCCGAATGGCGATGATGCCTCAATTCATACCATGCCCGAGGGTCAGGAAATAGTCATGAGTACCGATATATCCATGGCGGGAAAGCACTGGCCGGAGGATTTCCCTTTAAACGATGCGGCCTGCCGGGCCGTGAATGCCGCCGTATCTGATCTGGCGGCCATGGGTGCGACACCTGCATGGATGTGGCTGGGTGTGATGGCAACATCTTCAGATGATGCGAACCAAATGGGGCAAGGTATTGCCATGGCGCTGGAACCTCTTTCCATGGAACTGGCCGGAGGTGACACCGTGCGTTCGCCCGTAAATGCGCTGTCGGTTACCGTGGCAGGTCTGTTGCCGCAAGGAAGCGGTTTGCGGCGGAACGCCGCTCGCGCCGGACAGGATGTATGGTTATGTGGTGAAGCGGGGCTCGCCGCGCATGGATTGCGGCAATGGCAGCAAGGAAAACGCGAAGGGAAGCATGTACCGTGTTTTCGGGATGTTCGTCCATTGTTAAACGAAGGAACAAGGCTGCGGGAGTTAGGGGTGACATGCTGCATTGATGTCAGTGATGGCCTGTTTGCCGATGCGGGGCATGTGGCGGCTGCATCCGGCGTGGCGCTACATATTTGGCTGGAGAAGGTGCGGGGATTTTCGTCGCTGCTCACGGAGGTGGATGAGCAGGAAGCGATATGCCTTGCATTGAGTGGTGGCGAGGACTATTCCCTGTTATTTACCGCACCGGCGGAAAAGCGGAAATCCCTGCCGTTTGCGCACCGAATTGGTGAATGCAGGAAAGGAAGCGGTGTTCACATCACATTGAATAGTCGAAATATAAATGTTGCCAGCAAGGGGTATAACCATTTTTCTTAGCACGGCACGTTTTATTGCGGCAGGCCTTGGTAGTGGCTGGATGCCGATTGCACCCGGCACGTCTGGTAGTCTGGCCGCATTGGTTGCAGCATGGTTCATGGTTCATGCATGGGGGATGCTTTCTCTCTGGTTCGGGTGGTTTTTTTTATTACCCGTGGCTTGCTGGTCCACGTATGTTGTCTTGTCCGGAGAACAGGAATCTGATCCGGCATGGATTGTCGTTGACGAATGGTTGGGGCAATGGCTCACGTTGCTGATTGCCTTTGTTGTGTTGCCTGTAAATCCGCTTGTGTTTGTTCTGGCTTTCGCGGGATTCCGGTTCTTCGATATTCTCAAACCCGGCCCAATTAAGGCGATCGAACACACAGGGCCGGCCTGGTGGTCAATCCATGCCGATGACATTCTGGCCGGTATATTTGCCGGACTGGCGCTGTTGGCGGGAAATTTCATGGTGTCCGTAGTATCCAGCTGATATGAGACTTATTCGAGCGCACCTGGTTGTAAGCGAAGCGGGCCTGAACGACCTCTGTAGTGCAGGAATAACCACGGGGTGGCTAAGCGCATGGCTGCAATCCGCGGGTGCGGAACGTGTTGATTTACATTTACTTGAATCGGACACATGGAAACAGGCCGCGGACTGGCAGGTATTCTATGCCAGTGAATCCGAACTGATGCGGGTGGCGCTGTATCATGGGAAACGCATTCGGGCACGGGAGGATGGCGGCAGGACACTGCTTGGAGCGGATAGTTTCCAACTGGAGAACCCCTGCCGTACAGCATGGCATTACACACGTGATGATGGTTCATGCTGTGTGTTACTGCCCTTGGGCGATATTTCATACCAGCGTGAGCGCTGGCTACACATACTGAACACGAATAGGTCTTTGCTACCCCTTCACGTTTATCCGGGGAATTATGGAGGTATAGCGTTGGAACCGGGTTTGCACGGATTGCTTCGAGCAAACCCGGATGAGCCAGAAGACCCGATGAATGATGGTGGTTATCTTCCTGAGGAAACATTGTCGTACAAGCTCAAATCGTGTGGTCTGAAAGTACGATTCGCCGAGTCCTGTACGGGTGGAGGGTTGAGCGAGCGCTTAAGCCGGTTGCCGGGTGCTTCCGAGGTGCTGGATGCAGCCTGGATTACCTACAGCAATGACGCCAAGCATGCGCTGCTTAAAGTACCCAAACGGCTGATTGCCAAATATGGTGCGGTCAGCCGCGAAGTGGTGGAGGCCATGGCGCAAGCCGGGCGTGACAAGGCGCATGCCTGTGTGGCGGTCAGTGGTATCGCAGGGCCAGATGGTGGAAGTGAGGATAAGCCCGTGGGCACGATCTGGATGGCCGCCGCGCTTCCGGGCGGGAAACTTCAGGCTCAACGCAGTCATTTTTCCGGTTCCCGCGCCATGATTCGGCAAAAAACCGTTAACCATGCTTTTGCGATGCTCGCAGGATTACTGTAGCGGCTATAAAAAACGGTGATAGGCAGGGTTGGCTGATTCATCCACATACGCATAACCCAGGTCATCAAGAAACGTTCTTAATTCGCCACGCTCCTGCGCCGGCACTTCGAGTCCGGCCAGCACACGTCCGAAGGCGGCACCATGGTTGCGGTAATGAAATAAGGAAATATTCCAGCGTCCGGCCGACTGGATCAGGAACTTAAGCAGGGCACCGGGGCGTTCGGGAAACTCGAAACGGTAGAGCACCTCGTCATGCACCAGTTCACTGCGGCCGCCGACCAGATGCCGGATGTGGAGTTTCGCCAGTTCGTTGTCCATCAGGTTGATCACGGGATAATTTCCGCTTTCCAGCGCTGTCTGAATGGCTTCCACATCCTCCTGTCCACCGATACCGATGCCAACAAAGATATGGGCCTCGGCGCGGCTGGACAGGCGATAATTGAATTCGGTAATCACGCGGCCTTCCAGTATCTTGCAGAATTGAAGAAATGAGCCAAGCTTTTCGGGAATAGTAACGGCAAACAGCGCCTCGCGCTTTTCACCCATTTCCGTACGTTCGGCCACATGACGCATGCGGTCGAAGTTCATATTGGCGCCGCTGTTGATGCAGGCCAGAACATGACCATGCACGCCTTCTCGCTGTACATACTTTTTCATACCGGCCACGGCCAATGCACCCGCTGGCTCGACAATGGTGCGGTTGTCGTCAAAGATATCCTTGATGGCGGCACATATTTCATCCGTATCCACCAGAATAATTTCATCCACGAAACGCCGGGTGAGGTCAAAGGTATGCTTGCCCACCTGTTTGACAGCCACGCCGTCGGCAAAGATACCGACCTGGTCCAGCTGCACCCGCTTACCTGCCTGTATGGAATGATACATGGCCGCCGAATCCACCGGTTCCACGCCAATCACACGGGTGTTTGGCGAATATTGTTTTAGATACACAGCCATGCCGGAAATAAGGCCGCCGCCGCCGATGGGGACAAACACTGCATTCAAGTCTTTTGGTGCCTGTCGAAGCATTTCCTCGGCAATGGTGCCCTGACCGGCGATTACCAGCGGGTCGTCGTAGGGATGCACGAAATGCATACCTGATTCGTCCCTTAGCCGGTAGGCGTGTTCGCAGGCATCTGAATAGGAGTCGCCATAGAGGACCACGCTGCCACCCAGTGATTCGACTGCTTTGACCTTAATGTCCGGCGTCGTATCCGGCATGACGATGGTGGCTTTGCACCCGCGCCGTTTGGCACTCATCGCAACACCCTGCGCATGATTGCCAGCCGAGGCGCAGATGACGCCTTTGGCGCATTCTTCTTCGCTCATTTGTGCGATTTTGTTATAGGCTCCACGCAACTTGAAGGAGAAAACCGGTTGTAAATCCTCGCGTTTGAACAATACTTCATTATGCAGCCGGGCCGATAACCTGGGTGCCAGTTCCAACGGCGTTTCACGGGCAATGTCATAGACCCGTGCGTGTTCGATGGCATCAAGGTATAAATGCGGCATGCGAGCTTATATCATGCCAGCGTCGGCCATAAAAGGATGGGTTGCGTATCGTGCTTGATATTGAAGACCGGGGACTGCTATATGGAGAAGGTTGTTTCGAAACCTTTCGCATCATTAACGGGGCGATCTTCGACTGGGCAGGGCACGAAGCGCGCCTGCGTCTGGGGCTTG
>BTQQ01000086.1:0-7190 GCA_036985955.1 Zetaproteobacteria bacterium
GCGATGTAACCTCCACACCAAGCAGGTTGTTGGTTCTGTATTCTTCGACACTCAGGCCGTACTGCCCGGCACGGCTGGCAAGCACTTCATCCGTCCATATCGCCGTATCGAACACGGCATTCGGGTGCAGCATGTTGACCCGGATTCCCTGTCCGGCCATCTCCAGCGCCGCCACTCTCCCAAGCTGGGTCAGCCCCGCCTTGGCCACGGAATAGGCCGCTGCGCCCGGCCCCGGCGCAGGTACATTCTTGGAAGCGATGATTACCATGGCGGCATCCATGCCCAACACCAGATACGGCGCGCAATACTGCAGCAGCCGCTGATGACTGGTAAGATTAACGGCCATGCTCTTGTCCCATGTTGCCGTATCCATTTCATCAATGGAACGGCTGGGTGGAAAGATGCCTGCATTGGAAATTACAATATCCAGCCCGCCGAAATACCGCACTGTTTCATCCACGGCAGCTTTCAATGCCGCATCATCGGTCACGTCACAAACAAGCCCCAGCACCGCAGGCTGTGGAAACATATCCGCAACCGCCGGATTCATATCCAGCGCCGTCACGACCGCCCCCTGCCCGCACAGCGTTTCCACACATGCCTTGCCGATACCGCTGGCTGCACCCGTAACCAGCGCTACCCTGCCCTGATGCAACAGCGCACCACCGTCCTTCTTTAATTTAGCCTGTTCCAGTTCCCAGTATTCAATATCGAACAAATCCTTTTGGGCAACCGGTGTCCAGCCGCCCATCACCCCGGCGCGCAGCACAGCAGGCCGGGTGTGCGCCACGATATCGGCGACAATCCCGGCCTCCTTTACGCTGCGCCCGAAACTGATGCAACCATGGCCCGGCCATACCGCCCAGCGCGGCGCGGCATCCAGACAAGTCAGCGTTCCCGAGCCAGATTGATCATCTGTATGACGATTAAAATAATCCCGATAGCTCCCGGCAAAGCTATCCACCGATGCCTCGATATCATCACCGACCATCAGCGGTGCAGGCTTCGTACGAATCACGTGGTCGGGCGTCAGTGTACCAGCCTGAACGGCTTTAACCGCGACTGCATCCAGTGAAAAGGATACGGCTTCGTTACCTGCATCCAGCCGGGCTACCATGGGGTCTCCCTTCACCTTACAGACAGACTGGCGTAACCGCGCCAGTCCAGTCAGATCCTCTCTGGCGATGGCGGATACTGATTGAACCGGTGCATGCGTTTCAAGATAAGCTTCAGCCCTGGAAACCAGCCGGATCATACGTTCGTAGCTTTCTTGTGCATCATCGGCAAAGGTAAACACCCCGTGATGCAGCAGCACCATGCCTTCAAGCTGGTCCCAATCCACATTGAATGTCAGATCACGAATAACCTTTGCCAGTACGAAGCCGGGCATCACATAGGGAATAACCAGCACGCGGTCACCATATAAATCCCGGATACGCGCCTCTCCATCCGGTGTGTTGGTGATGGTCACCACAGCATCGGCATGGGTATGATCCACATACTGGAATGGAATCAGAGCATGTAGAATCGTCTCAACCGAAGGGTTCGGCGCAACCGGATCAAGCATCGCTGAACGCAATGCTCTGACCATGTCTGTGTCGCTTAACTCATCTAGCACAGCCAGCTTAAGTAAAGCATTCATGCGTACCGGTGTAAAACCGGCAGCTTCAATCGTCGCCAGATCCCAGCCGCTCCCTTTCACGTACAGCACCTCGACTTCATCACCGAACATATCCGTTGCCACGGTCTTCACCGAGGTGTTACCACCCCCATGTAAAACCAGTGATGGTTCGCGCCCCAGCAAACGTGAGGCGTACACGCGCAATTGCAACGGATCATCCAAAAATTCCGCTACTTCATCGTTATTCCACAAGCTCTTCATACATTATCCTTGAAATCGGGCAACAAACTGTTTACAAAATCCTGTGCCTCAAAGGGAACCAGATCCTCCAGTTCCTCTCCTACACCCGCATAACGAATCGGCAACCCGAATTTTTGCGATAATTGCAGCACAATGCCCCCTTTTGCCGTTCCATCAAGCTTGGTAACAATCAGTCCGCTTGTGCCTGCAACCTCACGGAATTTTTCAACCTGAACAACGGCGTTCTGGCCTGTACCGCCGTCCACCACCTGCCATATCTCATGCGGCGCACTATCCAGCGCCTTGCCAATAACACGGCGCACCTTGCCCAATTCATCCATCAACCCCTTGTCTGTCTGCACGCGTCCGGCGGTATCTATAATCACCACATCGTAACCCCGGGCAACACCGCGCCTTACCGTATCAAACGCCACCGCCGCCGGGTCTGCTCCATCACCCTGACGCACCAGATCGGCCCCGGCACGCTCCACCCACACGGCCAGTTGATCCATTGCAGCGGCGCGAAATGTATCGCAAGCCCCTACCAGCACCTTTTTTCCCTCTGAACGGAATTTGGTTGCCAGCTTGCCGATGGTCGTGGTCTTACCTGTACCATTGACACCCACAACCAGCAGCACAAACGGGCCGTCAGCGGGACATGCTACGGGTTGCTGTGCCGGAAATGTTTCAAGCATGGCGGCGCGTAATGCGCCAAGCGGGACTCGGGCTTTTCTGACTCGCATAATCAATGATGCGGCGGTTTCTGCGCCACAATCCGCCATAATCAGACCATCCTCAATATCCATCCATTCATCCTCGGACAGGTCTTTTGTTTCTTTTCCCGGCAGTATTTGCGTGAGCTCTTCACGGCTGCGCGACAGACCCTTTTTCAGGCGGTTAAAAAACGTACTCAATCCATCACTCCTTGAGGAAAATGCACGCGAATGCTGGATGCAGGTGGAGATGGGGTCAAATGTCCCCTTTGCAAAAATTATACAAGAGACTCACAAGGCGTTCATCTGTTCCACCACTTGTTCAATAGCCTTGGCATAAGAAGTATTGTCCAATGGATGTGTCGTCAGCACACCGTTCGCGCTTGCCTGCAGTTGCCTTCCCTGCTCAATCATAAACTTTCCCAAATCGTCCTCTGTGCTCAGGTGGCCGGACAACACCAGTTCCGTTCCCTCCGCCGCCATGGCCAGCGACTGATTCAACCGGCACCGTGCCCTGGCCTGTTCCGTGGACGACTTCATCATCAATTCCAGCAGATTGAACATGGCATCGCCCAGATTATGTGTTTTCCGCATTATGGGACTAAGTCCTGCACCACCTTGGTGCATGGCATTCATCTCCGACCCGGACATCGCCCGGCGAAGTACATCAGCGCTCTGCGACAATAGATTCCGGCCCTGTCCCGTATGCTCCGCAATTATTTGATCCGATCCCTGCACCGCCATATCTGCGGCATGCACCATCATCAGTTGCAACCGCTGCATTTGTGTGGCGTGTAATGCGTCATCATGCTGACCGCAACCAGACAGGAACAAAATGACGCCATACGTCATCGGCATGAGGTATTTCATGGCATTGTCTCCTTTCGGGCCAGAATTTATTCAATCATGGCCGTAACCTTCTGTGCATTCCAGTTGTGCTCCCCAATGATGCGGCCAAGCCATTTGGGGTACGACAGAGCATGGCACACGCTACAGCTCCGGACAAACAACCTGCCTCCGGTCGAATCCGCATCATCGTCCGTTGAATACAGGGACGACCGCGGCCAGGAGGAGCATTTGCCCCTCTTTTGCCTGCAAGAAAGCATGTTATGCTCCGACAATTAGTGTGACTTCTGGAGATTTAGATCATGCAAACCAGCATCATTCGTTTTATCGCATTTCTGGCAGCATTGTTTCTCGCCACACCCGTGGCCCATGCCGTTCAATATGAATGGTATGACGGCAAAGGTGTGGCACATTCACTCAAGGAATTTCAGGGTAAGCCCGTCATCCTGCACTTCTGGGCATCGTGGTGCCGCCCATGCCGGGCGGAATTACCGGAACTGGCGGCATGGCGCGCACAGCATCCAAAAGTGCCCTTTGCCGCCATCTCTTTGGACCAGAACATCTCCGATGCCAGAAATTATCTGAATCAGCAGCACTTACCCTTTCCGGTTCTTGTGGGAAATATGAACGGCGCCATGCAACTGGGCGTTCGAGGGCTTCCCACGACTATCATCATCGGTAAAGAGGGTAAAATCAGACAGCGCCTGCTCGGCGCCCAATCATGGGGAAATGACGAATTCAGCCGTGCAATCCTGTCAAAAGTTACGCCCTAGTTCGGCTTCGTAAACTTCACGAATCTTTTCATCAAAACAGGCAAACATCACCTGCTCAATTGAAGTGTCTCTCTGTTCCTGCAGGAATGTGCGCACCGTTTCAACTGCAATATGTGCCGCACGCTTAATCGGAAAACGGTACACGCCGCAGGAAATGGCGGGAAAGGCGATGCTTCTGACCTGATACTGCTGTGCCAGATCCAGACAGTTGCGATAACACGCTGCAAGCAGATGGTCTTCACCACGATTCCCACCATGCCACACCGGCCCGACGGTATGGATCACCCATTTTGCGGGAAGGCGGTATCCTTTCGTGATTTTCGCCTGCCCCGTGGGACAACCGCCCAGGCTGCGGCATTCGGCCAGCAATTCAGGACCGGCGGCACGATGGATAGCACCATCCACGCCACCGCCGCCAAGCAATGATTCATTGGCGGCATTCACAATAGCATCGACTTCAAGCTGCGTAATATCCGTCATAACGCTTGAAAGCGTAGTCATTCCACTTGCCCTCCTCTGGTATATTCCCAGTATAGACCGCTCTGGAGTAACCGCCCATGATAAGGAGATTCAATATGGCACGCGCGCTTTCCCTGCTGGCTTTCGTCATGCTTGCTTTTTCAACAGGTTGCCAAGCCGATTCGCATCAAAACAGTTCCAGTGTGGAGCAAACCATCCGCGCCAATGTTTCCCGTCTTTCTCCAAATTTCAAAGTGGACGCTATCAAACCGCTGGATGTCATCCCGGGCCTGTATGAAATACAATCGGGGGATAATATTTTCTATACTAATGTAACCGGGGATTATTTGATTTCCGGTCACATCTTCAGCACAAAGGACCGTAAGGATTTGACGGCTGTGCGGCTGGAAGACATCAATCGGGTAGACTGGAACAAATTACCCTTGAAAGACGCAATCGTGTCCGGCGATCCGAAAGGGACGCCCGTGGCCATCTTCACCGACCCGGAATGCCCCTATTGCCGTAAACTGGAAACTGAACTGCCCAAGGTCAATGGTTTGAAAGTATATACGTTTCTGTTCCCGCTAGCACAGCTTCATCCCAAAGCTTATGCCAAGGCGGCTGCTATCTGGTGTGCAAAAAACCAGCACAAAACCATGCTGGATGTGATGCTAAAAAATGTGCCTCTTGATAAGCTCCCCAAGGCCTCATGCGATACGCCCATTGATCGGAATATAAAGCTTGGCCAAAGCCTGGGCATTACCGGAACACCCACCCTGATCGCCCATGATGGTCGTAAACATGCTGGTGTTATGAGTGCCGAGAAGTTGATGGAATGGGCCAAATGATAAACGGTACATTTTCGGCAAACAGGAAAAACTATGCGTAAAAACAGGCGACCGGATGAATTAAGGCCGGTTCATATCGATACCGGCTTCAATCTGCACGCAGAGGGATCGGCGCTCATCAGCTTCGGTAATACGCGCGTGCTCTGCACGGCATCGGTTGAAGAAAAAGTGCCGTCCTTTCTGCGTAACAGCGGAAAGGGCTGGGTAACAGGTGAATATGGCATGCTGCCGCGCGCCACACACACCCGTGGAGGCCGTGAAGCCGCACGCGGCAAGCAGGGTGGGCGAACGGTGGAGATTCAACGCCTGATCGGTCGTTCTCTGCGTGCAGTGGTGGATATGAAGAAGTTGGGTGAACGTCAGATTCAACTGGATTGCGACGTCTTGCAGGCCGACGGCGGCACGCGCACCGCAGCGATCACCGGTGCCTGGATAGCGCTGCGCATTGCCGTCAACCAGTTGCTCAAGGATGGCGTGCTTGAAGAAGACCCTGTGCATGGGCAGGTGGCCGCCGTCAGTTGCGGCTTTGTGGATAATGAAGCATTGCTTGATCTGGAATACAGCGAGGATTCACGGGCACAGATGGATGCCAATTTTGTCATGGATTCAGACGGGGGTATCATCGAAGTGCAGGCCACCGCGGAAGAAAAACCGGTGTCCTGGGATCAGGTCGTGGCATTAAAACAACTGGCGCAAACAGGCATCGCCGAACTGGCAACACTGCAACTTAAAGCGGTTACGCAATCTTGAAGCTGGTAATTGCCAGCAACAATCGGAAAAAACGGTCTGAAATCGCCGCCATCCTCAAAAACCTTGGTATCAGGATCATGCCACCGGATGAAACTGTATTTGTCGAAGTGGAAGAGGATGGTGAAACCTTCGCTCAAAATGCAAAAAAGAAGGCTGAATCCTTTGCCAAGGCTAATCAATACGTGGCGTTAGGTGATGATTCTGGCCTATGCGTGGATGCACTGAACGGCGCACCGGGCGTGTATTCTTCCCGATTCGCCGGGATTGATGCGGACGATGCTGCCAATAATGCCAAATTACTACGTGAACTGGATGGCATTGCCAATCGCAACGCATACTTTATATGCTCCATCCACATCACGTTTCCGGATGGCCGCTGTATCACGGTCGAAGGGCGTGTAGACGGAGAAATTTTGGAGAGAAAGGATGGGGCCGGTGGCTTTGGCTACGACCCGCTATTTTACTGCCCTGAACTGGAAAAAACATTTGCACAGGCATCTCCGGAAGAAAAGGCGTCCGTGTCACATCGTGGCCGCGCATTGAAAAAACTTTCTGAAGAACTTCAGGCCATTGTCTGACCCGTTTAATCCTCGCTGCCGGGCATGCCCGCGACTGGCTGAATTTCTTGATCAGGTCCGCACACAACATCCCGAATATCATTGTGCCCCCGTGCCACCATGTGGCGACGACAACCCGCAACTGCTGATTGTCGGCCTCGCACCGGGAATGCATGGCGCCAACCGCACAGGTCGTCCATTCACCGGCGATTTTGCCGGTATTTTACTGTATCAGGCCCTGTTTGATCTGGGATTAAGCAATCAGCCAACATCTATATCGGCAGGCGATTCGCTTCAATTAAATGGTGTCCGCATTACCAATGCCGTCAAATGCCTGCCACCACAAAACAAACCGGAAACATCGGAAATCAAAACATGCAACA
>BTQQ01000087.1:0-7185 GCA_036985955.1 Zetaproteobacteria bacterium
GCCATGTTCGATCAGGCCGTGGCCAAATCGGCATCCCAACAGGGAAGTTTTGGTATTGCCAACAGTATCTACCAACAACTGAGCCGCTCCGATGCGGCACAAAAAAGTGAACCCCGGACACACAATATTCAAGCAAATGTGAATTCTTCCGATATACAAATACAGCAGCTTGAAAAAGCTCGTACCCACACAGGAGGATAACATGGTGCGCATCAGCGGTCCAAATCGGCCATCCGGCGTTTCGTCCGCAAAAGCGGGGGGAAAGAAACGGGCATCACCGTCGGCATCCGCCGGATCTTCCGACCGGGTACAGGTTGCGGATGCCACTGCATTGCGTGCAAAGGCAAAAGCCATGATAGCGGATATGCCTGATGTGCGTCTGGAGCGCATTGAGGAAATTCGTGGTGCGCTTGAGCAGGGCCAATATGAGGTCGATAATCGTAAAGTGGCGGCTCGCATTATTATCAACGCCTTAACGGAGCGCTTATGGTAGCCGCACCCGAACAGATGCAAACCATCCATTTGGAAGAATTGGACAGGCTGCTAAAAAATATGGATGCCTGCGCCCGCAATATCGAACAAATTACCGAACATGAGCGCAAAGCCGCCCGCAACTTTGATGCGGAAGGTTTGATGCAACTATCGGAGTTGCGCGGCCAATCGCACCAGGCGCTCATGGATATGGAATACCAGTGCCGTAAACTTCTGGCACAATACAACGTTTCGGAGGATATGCCTCTCAGGGTCTTTATTGACCTGTTTGCCACCCATCATGCACATGAGCTCCAAGCCCTCAGACGCACCCTGTATGCGCGTATGATGCATATCAACGAAGTAAGTGAAGAAAGCCGAATCCATCTCAAAGCCGCATTCGATGTGACCATCGGCGTATTGCAACACATTGGCGCAATTGAACCCAAACAAACTTACGGACCGGGACGCTCGGCATGAGTATTTTCAGCGCCCTGAACATTGCCGCATCATCGCTAAAAACGCAGCAACAGGCGATCAACGTCGTATCCAACAATATCGCCAATGTGAACACGCCCGGCTATTCGCGCCAAACACCAACCCTGGGGACGGAAGTTGCGGAACAACTGGACGGATTCAACTTTGGCCGTGGCGTGCAACTATCGGATATCCGCCGTGTTGTGGATCCCTTCCTGATTCGGGCGCAAGCCGGCAATGGCAGCCAATTCGCCTTTTCCAACACCGTGGAACAGGGCTTAAATGCGGTGGAAAGCGTATTCGGAAGTCTGGATACGCCGGGGTTGGCGACCAGTCTGGATGCCTTCTTTCAGGCATTCCAGCAACTGGCCAACAATCCACAGGATGCTGCCCAACGTTTTAACATACGCGCACGCGCACAGGATATTGTTAATGAACTCTCCGGTATGCGCAGCCAACTGGTGACCGCGCAAACCAGCGCCGATGCCAGCATTGACCAGAGCATCACCCAGACCAACCAACTGCTGGACCAAATTGCAACATTGAATGCTCAAATCAGGGTCAGAGAAGCGGGCATCAGCGGCCAGGCCAATGATTTGAGGGATCAGCGGGAACTGGCTGCCAACAACCTCGCCAAACTACTTCCGGTGCAGATCATTAACGGTGCGAATGATGAGTTTTTGATCCAGACCAAGGGGGGCGATTTACTCGTTCAGGACAATACAGCACGCCATTTGGCCAGAGGCGGCGCCGGATCAGGAGGTTTCCCCACTATCGTCATTCAGAACACCAATACAGTGGTGCAAGGCCTGGACCAGGGGGGTGAGATCGGCGGGCTGCTGGCGCTACGTGACGGTCAACTGAACAGTTATATTACACAGGTGGATAGCATCGCCGCCAACCTCACCTTTGGTGTTAATCAATTGCATGCCAGCGGTGTGGGCCTGACTCTGCCTGCTACGATAACATCAGGACAAACAGTGACCAATCCAGCCACGAGTATCGTCAATACAGATACCAGTGTTCCCTTCGCCAGCCAGATCGTCACGGGCACCTTCAAGGTACATGTGTACGACTCCACCGGAGCGCCCACGCCAGCGGGAGGAACAACAATCAGTATCATCGCTGGCACGACCACACTTAATCAGGTGGCTTCGGATTTGACCGCTGTGGCAGGCATCACTGCCAGCGTGGACGCCACGGGCCACCTGGTCATCAATGCGGCTGCGGGAAACACGATAGGCTTCAGCAATGATACCAGCAATTTTCTTGCCGCTTATGAGGTAAATTCATTTTTTCATGGCGGAAATGCTTCGGATATTACCATTTCCACCAATATCGCCGCCGATGGGAATAATATCGCGGCAGGCATGATTAACTCGACCACATCCCTGCATCCACTTGGTGATAACAGTGTGGCTCTCGGTATTTTTACCTTACAGAATACGGCGATTGCATTTGACGGCACCGCCCAGACCAGCTTGCACAACCGCAGCACAAATCTTTCCAGTCAATACGGTACGGATGTGGCCACAGCCAGGCAAAACCGCATCTTCCGTGAAGCCGAGTCACAATCGCTGGCCAGTCAACGGGAATCCTTCTCGGGTGTGAATACGGATGAAGAGTTGATTGCCATGATTAAATTCCAGCGGGCCTACGAGGCCTCAGCCAAGGTGATTCAAACAACCAACACGATGCTGGATTCACTCATGGGCCTGATACGGTAATGCGCGTAACCCAGAACCAGCTCTACGACACCCTGCTGACCGGCATCCGCAATCAGCTTGATATTCAAGCCAGGGGCAATGCACAGGTATCCTCGGGCAAGCGCTTTCAGCGTCCCGCACAGGCCGCTCTCGACTACAAAACCTCACTGGACATCCGCCATGCGCAAACAGGCGTGCAATCCAGTCTGAAAGCCATTAATACCGCCAGCACACGATTGAATAACAGCATGAATGCCTTGAACAGTATGCAGCAATTGCTGGTGCGGGCGCAAACCCTGGCTGTACAACAATCCTCGGGACAAATCGGTGCGTCGGAACGGCAAGTTGCGGCAGTGGAAGTTACGCGTTTGCGTGATCAGTTGCTTGGCTTCGCCAATCAGCAGTTAGACGGGCAATCCCTGTTTGCCGGAACGGTAGTCAATCAAAATGCCTTCACGTTGAACATGGGAACGGGTGTTGTCAGCTACAATGGCAATGCTACGGATCGCACCGTAGCCATTAGCTCGTCACAAACAGTGGTCAGCAACGTACGTGGCGATAAGACAGCTTTTACCCAGGCATTTTCCGCTATCCAGGCGCTGAACACGGCGTTAAGCACGAACAATGTTACCGGCATTCAGGCTGCTTTGGGGCAATTAAACACAGCGGGCAACAGCATGACCGATACCACCGCCGAGGTCGGAGGCCGGGTGCAGACCCTCGATCTTCAACGGCAGTCTTTCGAGGATATGCAATTTAACCTTGAAAAACGTCTGAATGATCATGAAGGCGTGGACATCCCGGCCACGATCAGCCAATTGCAGCAGGCCAGCGTGGCCATGCAGGCTGCATTCAGCCAGGTGGCTTCACTTCGCAGCTTAACACTTGTGAATTTTCTCAGATGATGGTGCTTAAACGAAAAATCGGTCAAGCCTTTCATCTCGGGGATGATATCAGAATTACCGTTGTTGATGTGCAAAACGGCCGTCATGTGCGCTTCGGCATTGAAGCACCGGTTGAGATTCCAGTTCACCGAATGGAAATTTATGAGTTGATCCAGAATGAGAACAGGGCAGCCAGTGATGGCAATGCACTCGCATGGTTCAGTGGAAACTCGAATGAGGAATCGAACAATGAATAAAGCCTTGAAACAGACCGGACAGCATGAAGAAGAAGCGCCTCCATTCAATTTTCCTCAAGGCATGGCAGGGTTCCCGGAAGCAAAAAAATTCAGTTTTATTTACAGCGGTCACGGAGATATTGCCTGTATGCAATCCGTGGATCACCCCGAAGCATCGCTTCTGATAACGTTATGGGATGAGAACCGGCTGGGTGCTTCTCCATCGCTCACCCGGGAACAGGTTTCATGCTTGAATCTTGCATCGGGGCAACACCCTCTGTGGATGCTGGTGCTCAATCCATTTGCTGATAGTGCATGGGTTACAGCCAATGTCCGTGCTCCCGTCGCCATTAATATGGAAGCGCGCATTGGTGTTCAGTGCATTCAAACAGACCCCGATCTGGAGCTTCGTTATCACTGGATTCCTCAGCCTGATCAGATTATCTGACGACGCATAAATACATCCAGTTACTTTCACCGCTGGATAGATATGCGCTTTCCTGCTGCAATACGGCCATGCACTCTGATGGCATATCGAAATGGCGCCAGCATCTAACGCTTGACCTCCC
This sequence comes from Zetaproteobacteria bacterium, assembly GCA_036985955.1. Taxonomy (GTDB): domain Bacteria; phylum Pseudomonadota; class Zetaproteobacteria; order Mariprofundales; family Mariprofundaceae; genus JAUZQZ01. The sequence goes on from BTQQ01000087.1 coordinate 4,344, forward strand.
GAACCCTGAACACCGCCCGGTATGGTTGCATGCCTGTTCGGTCGGGGAAGTGGGTTCCGTGGCTCCGCTGGTTGAAGAACTCATCTGCTTACATTTACCAGTGTACCTGAGCGTGGTGACAAAAACCGGCTTTGCCCATGCAAAACGCCTGTTCGGCAGCCGGATTGGCATCTCCTACCTCCCATGGGATATCCCCGGACTAATGCGGAGGTTCATTGGGCAGCTTGATCCCAGACTGCTACTGCTTGCCGAAACAGAATTCTGGCCCGGTATGCTGGCTGGCTGTCACAAGCGCAATATCCCCATTGTGGGCATCAACACGCGCATTTCCGATCGTTCCTTTCCCCGTTACCATGCCAGTCGGTTTCTATGGAAACGCTGGTTATCCCCTGTCTCCCTGTTTCTGGCGCAAAGCGAACTTGATGCCGAACGCTTGGCCAGAATAGGCATCGACCCTGATCGCATCCGGGCAGTTGGGAATCTGAAATATGCCATCAATCCACCCGAAGTTGATGTGGCGGATCTGCGAAAACGGCTCGATACAAGTATGAATCGTCCCATCCTGCTGGCCGCTAGCACGCACAACGGTGAGGAAGAAACACTGCTGGATATGTGGCTGGAATGGAAACGTTTGCAACCGGACTTGCTGATGTTGCTGGTTCCCAGACATCCGGAGCGCTTCGACGGCGTAGCGGATATGCTCAAGCAACGCGGTATTTGTTTTTCCCGCTGGGCAGATAAAAAAAACGCCCCCCAATCCGACATCGTATTAATTGATGCCATGGGCGTATTGGCCCGGCTGTATGCCATTGCCGATATCGTTATCATCGGCGGCAGCCTTGCCCCTGTCGGCGGACACAACCCACTGGAGGCAGCGATTTGCGGACGGGGCGTCATAACGGGCCCGCATGTGCAAAACTTTCGTGAGGTGATGCAAGATATGCAACAGGCGGGCGCGGCAGTGGTTGCGGAAGATGCACCAGCGCTGAACGAAACGGTTCGGCATTTTCTGCAACACCCTAATGATCTGAAACATTTAAACGCTCATGCTGCAACATTGATGCAGGATAATGCCAAGGTGCTCGAGGAAATTATGGATTCCCTTTCTCCCTTTCTGGTCCGGATTATTCACAAATCTACGTAATGATTGTGCAGCTAATGGTTTTTCCAGTGGAATGTTTCAAACGCGTGCCGTGCCCATTGGATACAGCCAAGTGAGAAAGGCAGGGTAACCGCTTAGCCTTCTGTGGGACTTTGCACGTGGCTTTATTTATGAAGGCGTTAGTATGCGTTCCACATGAGATACAAGATCAGACACGGTTACAATATCTGACTCCAAATTATCACCAATCTCAATTCCAAACTCTTCTTCAAGTTCCATAATCATCTCAATACTGTCCAGAGAATCCGCTGATAGATCATCCCGTAATGATGAACTGGCTTTAATGTCTTCCTGTTTTTTATCTAACACATTGCTAATTACTTTAGATACTCTAACAAAAATATCATTGTCACTCATCTTTTTCTCCTGTTTTGAAATGGCTATTATTTTATGTACCAGGGTGCTTGTGCGACCCGCTTCAATGAAACCTGAAGAAGATCAATCAACCCGGATTCAAAACAAGAACCTGCAGCCACAAAGTATTCAAAGTAACTGTGATATACCCCGGAACCATACGATTGAATGATGTTTTCCTTATTTTCCTTGAGCCTGTCAAGCCAACAATCAAGGGTTTTTTTATAATCTTTGCCGATCAGTTTCAGCTTGTTGATCTCATATAAGCCAGCGGCTGAAGCCTGTATATCGCTTATTGTTGGCAATGAAGAGCCAGGGAAAACATCTCGCAGTAGCATCTTCACGTCCTTGAGCTCTCGTCTGGACTCAGGCATTCGAACTGTAACAATCGTCTGCAGCCCAAGATAGCTTCCATCAACAGTGATGTCCCAACATTTCTTAAAAAACGACCTGTATACTTCGACATGGTTTTTTTTAAATTTATCCGAGAGGGTGGCAAAATGTTCGAATGCCCCTATTGATACAATGGCATCAAACTTCCTTTCTGCATCCAGATCGCACCAATTCATCAAATCAACGGTTACTTTGTTGTTATCGAAGGCAGATACATAATCGTACTGATGCTGGCTTAAGGTAATACCATAAGCCGAAGATGCTCTGCACTCATCAAGGGCATAGGACATCATCCCCCCCCAACCGCAGCCTATGTCCAAAATGTTGCCACCTTGTTTAATATGTGCGTATCTTGCCAAGCGACTCAGTTTATTTACCTGAGCCTCCTCCAGGGTGGTCGCACCATCCCAAACTCCACAGCTATACGCACGATAATTTGCATCAAGAAACAACTTATAAAAGTCATTATTTACGTCATAGTGGTGTTGAATGTCTTCCTTAGATGCCATAGTTACGAACTGTTTTTACAGTCTTCATTTCAAGGTTTCACCTGTGGTTTTGATGGAGAATAAATAGACTCCGCACGATAAAAAAATGCACATTGATTGTCAATTAGCCAGCAGGCTTGTCCACTCTCTCTGGCAAAGTTTAATGGCGTTAAAGTAAATTTCGAATTACACTTAAAGGAATGCGAATGGCGATGGAAAAAAGATATAATCACGCTCACCAAAGAATTGTGGAAAATGCTAAGGAAAAATAGTGTCTGCTAGTATGGAGCCATGAATAATATTGGTTTGCATCAATATATGGAACATCTATGGTGGCAGGAAAAATCGCCGCCTCTCTTGCTGCGCTGGATAAGCCGCATCTATGGGTGCATCAACAGGTGGAACCTTTCCAGACGTAAACGTCATGTGACTTCGCCACCCATTC
>BTQQ01000088.1:0-7082 GCA_036985955.1 Zetaproteobacteria bacterium
AAAAAAGGGGCGGCCACCCGTCGGCAGCCGCCAGCGGTTCAAGAGAACCGCTCTAACCTTGATTTAGTTCACGTTCTCCGGCTTGTCAACTTCGGGAGTGTTGCTATCAAATTCGAGTGCTTTCTGGTAACAGCGTGCTGCCTGCACCCAGTCGGCTGTCTCCGCGTGCCAGTCCCCGAAAGTCTTCCATGCCAGAGGGCCGGGATGAGATTTTATCAGTTCCTGCATATGATCCATTGCTAAACCACTCAGGCCCGCATCATGCGCAAGCTGTGCCCGTAGCCAGGCCCGGGCCGGAGGCATTTTTGCATCGTTGACCTTTTCCAGCTTGCGATAGGCTTTCGATGCATCCGTGCGCAGGATTTCATACAGTGCAACGGCAATGGTCTCATCATCATGCGTTTCAAGATGTGATGACCAGAGTTTAAGGCAGGACTGTACATCCCCCTGTTCGCTCAGTGTTTTCCCGAGGGCCAGAAGGATATTTCCATCCTCCGGCGTCAGGCGGTGTGCTTTTCGCAAATACTCCAGGGCGTGATCCGGCTGTGTTTTGGCCAGTGCCATGTAGGCGGAGGTTAGCCGGGGCCGGATGCTGGCTGCCGAACGTCCGCCCTTCTTCCACATGTCTTCCAGCAGGTGGGTCAGCATTGCCCAGTTTTCTTCTTCTTCAGCCATGTCGATCTTGCGCTGCAAGGCCAACGGAGCGCCTGGATGAACACTCAGCCAGGCCTCAAGATGGGCCTTGCGCGTGGCAAGGTCCGGTTTCGGCGTGGCCGACGGATCAGTGACGATGCGTGCTTTTAACGCTGTGAGCAAAGGGTCATCATCTGAGGACGGCATGGTGTGTTCGGTCACCGGTGTGGCAAACACACGCAGCAGGGCATTGCCCCAGCCCGGCACGATGCCACGTGTTTTGCGGAATGCTTTGGCACCGAGATCTCCGCGCAAATCAATCAGTTGCATGAGTCCGTCACGCAGACGAGCTTCTCTGCGTTTGCGTCCCCCTGAGCGGAGCACCTGCCAGACTTGGCCGGGACCGGCAAGAATGGCGGAAATGATTCGCCGCAGCATCCAGATGAGTCCAAGCAGCAACAGCAGCAATAGAATGAATGGCCCCTGACGGGTTTCAAATATCCATCCAAATGCCTCAATTTTGAGAGTCTGATCGGCCACGTTCGGGAACAGGGCCAACACGCCGGCCAGCGCCAGCGCCAAAGTGAGCATAATCATGGTGCGCATTAGTTAGTGTCCTGTCTCGTAGAAGAGCATATCATCAGAGTTCTTCCAGCCAGCTTGCGGCTTTCGCACGCATGGCCGCGATGTCTTTCCGGATATTGTCGAGACGTTCTGGCAGAGCAAGATCAGCATCGTCTCCGAATTGTTCACGCAAATCGGCAAGCAGGTGCCGCCACGTCTTGTGTTCCGGCCAGATTTGGACGGTTAGTGCATGCGCAGTGTTCACGAGTCTTGTACGCAGTTCCGCCAATGCCTGCTGCTCCGGCGTAGGGGCAGGGCGCAGATGAAACTTTTCGATCAGCCAGGAAAATGCGGGGTTTTTTGGCTTGGGGATGATGTCCTGATGTTCCGGTACGGGAAGGGTCGCCGCCAGCCGCTTTAACCGCGCAGTCCACGCATCCAGTTTATCGGCATCGTCCGCAGCCAGTTTCCGCATGGTTTCCGCTTCGTTGCGTTCGCTTTCATTCAGCATGGGAAGTAACGCAATGTCCTGCCAGAAGCTGGCCATTTGCGCTAACTGGCTTTGAGGGTTGGCAATCCAGCGCAGACGGGTACGTAACTCCAACTGCTGTCTGACATGCAATTCCTGACGCAGTTCCACCTGTTTGTCCTGTAGCGCCTGCATGTTGCTCTGTAGCTTTTCCATGGCTGTTATCAGCGCTTCGACCTCTTCTGACGAGGCTGCCGACGGCATTGTCGGCGTATTGGATGTAGGGGGCGACGGTTGAGGTGTGGCTACGTGGGGCACAGGAGCCTCCATAGGTTCAGGAGGAGCCTCTGTGGGGGTTACAGATACAGGAGCTGTAGCTTGTGGTGGCGCTGGTGCTGGCGCGATATTTGTATCGCTGACTTCCGCCGGTGATATGCGGTTCATCAGCGCATCTGCCCACTGCTGACGCGTACTTTCCGGCAGCAGAAACCATCCCAGCGGCAAGGCAGCAACGATCAGCAGCAATACCAGCCAGAGTTTCCCATGGGAAGAGGAACGAACAGCGGCTTCTTCCGCGGGTGTTTCCATGTTTTCCTGTGATTGGTCCTGAACAGGCGTGGCTGCTTCGGGCGTGGACTGATCTTCCAAACCCTGTACTTTTTCCGGTGCCTTACCGTTTTCGAATTCAGCCATCGTTAAGCCAGCGGGCCACGTCCAGAGCATGATAGGAGAGGATGATATCGGCACCGGCTCGCTTGAAGCCGAGCATGGTTTCCAGCACCACGCGCTGCTCGTCAATCCAGTTTTTTTCTGCTGCTGCTTTAATCATGGCATATTCCCCGGATACATTATAGACGGCCAATGGCAAATGTGTCGCATCTTTCACCGTACGAATAATGTCCATATAAGCCAGTGCAGGCTTAACCATGAGAATATCCGCTCCTTCTTCCACATCCAGCAGGGCTTCACGCAACGCCTCGCGTGCATTGGCCGGATCCATTTGATAGGTGGCGCGATCGCCGAAGTCGGGGGATGAATCTGCAGCATCGCGGAAGGGCCCGAAATAGCCGGATGCGTATTTTACCGCATAGGACATGATTGGCACATTCTGATGCCCGGCTTTGTCCAGCCCGGAGCGGATGGCGGACACCATGCCATCCATCATGCCGGAGGGAGCAATCATATCCACGCCGGCATCGGCATAGGACACCGCTTCCTTCCGCAGATTGGCCAGTGTGGCGTCATTATCCACGGTTTCACCATCAAGTACACCGCAGTGACCGTGATCGGTGTATTCACAGAAGCAGGTATCGGCAATGACGCATGTTTCCGGGGAGGCATCCCTGGCGGCACGAATGGCTTCTTGCACGATGCCGTGCTTGTCCCAGCCGGAAGAACCCGTGGCATCCTTTTTCTTTGGGATGCCGAACAGAATGATGCCCGGAATTCCGAGTGATGCCACTTCTTCAACTGCTTTACCAACAGCGGAGAGCGGAATACGGGATACGCCCGGCATGCTGGCGACGGGCACGGGATCGCTAATGGTTTCATCCACAAACATCGGATAAATAAAATCATTCGTTGAGAGTGTGGTTTCTCTCACCATATTGCGGATGGCCGCGCTCTGCCGCGTGCGGCGGGGGCGAATGACCATATCCTGTTTATGCATGCGATTCTCCATTGGCCGCCATTTTTTGGAACCATAGCTCCAGGCCATCCAGCATGGAGGCAAAACTAGCCTCTTTTGCCACGACCTGCACGTCCAGATTAATAGTGCGGGCCGTATTGGCCACCTGCTCGCTGATGACGGCAATGGCAGGCCGGTTTGCAAGCGCCGTCTCGCCGATCCGTCGCATATAATGCTCCGCCGTTCTGGAACTGCCGAGCAGTACGGCATCAATTTCGCCATTTTTCAAGGACTGGATGACGGCGCTGGCATCATCGTTCGGACAAATCGTGCGGTAAGCCGGAACGAGATGTACATCCACACCTGCTTCTTTCAACGTTTCAGGCAGCATGTTACGCCCCTGTTCGGCACGGAAAAATACCAGGCGCATGGGCAGGCCATGTTGCCGCCATGCATCCATCAGGCCTTCCTGTGAAGCGTTTTGCGGCATCCATGTTATCCGCACGCCCCGTTCTTCAAGTGCATCCGCCGTGTGACGGCCAATGACAACGACGGGTACGGACTGGAAGGTGGAAATAAATGTGTCACCCAACGCCTCAGCGACACAATTTACACCGTTGACGCTGGTAAATAATGCTTGTACACCGTTGCCCCCAAGCAGTTTGACAGCTCCACGCACGGATTCGGCAAGGCAGGTGACGGCAAGGCAGGGGAAAGCAATCGGTACGCCTCCGTGCTGGCAAACACGCTTGGCAACACCCTCAATCTGCCCGGAAGCTCTGGTAATGAGGATGCGTTTGCCAGTCAGATTACCCATAATGACCTATGCTGCATCAAGCCATGCTGCATATCCAATATGATGATCCCGTAAAAGCCTCCATTGTGTTCAATAGATGAATTTTTTGCTCATAAATTAATAAGCCGCATGCAATTGATTCCGCACGGGAAAGATGTAGTATAAAAATATGAGCGACAAAAAGATGATGAAGAAAGCGCGGGATATTCTGAAAAATGTATTCGGTTATGACACCTTCCGGCCGGTGCAGGAGGATGTGGTGGCCGCCATGTTGGCTGGGGAAGACGCCTTTGTACTGATGCCCACCGGCGGCGGCAAATCATTATGCTACCAGATTCCATCCATTGTGCTTGAGGGCACGGGGATTGTGGTGTCTCCCCTGATTTCCCTGATGAAGGATCAGGTGGATGCGTTGATCCGCTGCGGTGTGAAAGCGGCCTATTACAATTCATCGCTGAAAGCTGAGGAGGCCAAGCAGGTGTTGGCCCGATTTTCCGCTGGCGAACTGGACATGTTGTATGTGGCGCCGGAACGTTTGCTTTCCCAGACTTTTCTTAAAACCCTCAAATCGATTAAGCTGACGTTGTTTGCGATTGACGAAGCGCACTGTGTGTCCCAGTGGGGGCATGATTTCCGGCCGGAGTATGAGAAGCTGGGAACCTTGAGGAAGATTTTCCCGAACGTGCCCATTCTGGGGCTGACGGCTACGGCCGACGAGCACACACGCAAAGATATTCTGACGTGTTTGAGTATCACGCATGCGAAACAGTTTGTTTCCAGTTTTGATCGCCCGAACATTCGTTATCTGGTAGCGGAAAAACGCAAGCCCATGTCGCAACTGCTTGAATTTCTGGACGATTGGCAAGGAGAGTCCGGCATCATTTATTGCCTGTCGCGCAAACGTGTGGAAGAGGTCGCGGTGCACCTGCAACATCATGGGGTTCGTGCGGCCGCCTATCATGCGGGTATGCCGGGGCGCCGCCGTGACAAGGTCCAGGAGGATTTTTTGCATGACCGCATTCGCGTGATCGTCGCCACCATTGCTTTTGGTATGGGCGTGGACAAACCGAATGTACGCTTTGTGATTCACCATGACGTGCCCAAGAGCGTCGAGAGCTATTATCAGGAAACGGGTCGGGCCGGGCGCGATGGCATGGAGTCCGAAGCGATGCTGTTGTATAGCTCAGGTGACGTCAATCTCGTTCGGCGGTTGATTGATAACGTGGAAAGTAAGGACCAGCGGCGTATCGAGATCCACAAGTTGAACAGCATGATCGGTTTTTCCGAAGCTCTGACCTGCCGCCGCCGGGTGTTGCTGGGCTATTTTGGCGAGCAACTTGAAGAACCCTGCGGCAATTGTGACATATGCCTGAACCCGCCTGATACCTTTAATGCCATCAAAGAAGCGAAGCTCGCGCTTGCCTGCATCGCCGAGTTGGAAGAGCGATGCAGCAAGGGGTATGTGGTGGATATTTTGCGTGGTGCCAATACGGCTCGTATCCGGGAACGAAAACACGACAAGCTCAAAACGTATGGCAAAGGCAAAGGCATGGGTGCGGATGAATGGACATCCATTCTGCGCCAATTGATTCATCGCGGATTTTGTACACAGGACATCAGCCAGCACTCAGCCTTGAAAATCATGGATGCTGCCAAGGGTATTCGTAAACAAAAAACGTTGATGTTGGCCAAATACGAACCCGGTGTGCGGCGTGCGTTCAAACGTCCGCGCATTCATCATGGCGACCCGGTGTTTGCCGAGTTAAGCAAGCTCAGGGGCAAGATGGCCCAGGCTGAAAGTGTAGCACCACATGTGTTGTTCAACGATGCGTCGCTGGCCGAAATGAGTGAGAAGCGGCCACAAACGCTGGACGACCTTTCCGCGATTAGCGGCATAGGTCAGCATAAGCTTGAGCAATATGGAGAATCGTTCTTGCAATTGCTTCAGCAGCATTCGGCTAATCCGCCCGAGACCCTCACCGGGCCTTCGGCAGAGGAGACAACGCCTCGGACTCAAATTAACAGGCAGTCCACCAATGACAGCCAGATGTTTACATGGGCCTTGTACAAGGAAGGCGAATCCCCCGCAGGTATTGCGGCAAAACAGGGCATCAGCGAGGCTTCGGTGATGAAACATTTAATCGCGCTGGTGAAGGCCGGTTATAATGTGGACGTTCGTACCCTGATGGGTGACACGTTCGATGAAATCATATCTTCGCTGGAAGGTGCTGATGAATATACGGGGCTGTCCGAGATCAAACGCGGTCTTTCAACGCCCGTCAGTAACGAAGGTTTCCGCCTCGTGCTGGCATGGCGCGAGGTAGCGATGACGGCCTGATTTGCCCTGCATGATTCAAACATGGGCCTGAATCAATCATCACAGCGATTTACGAATAATGCAGGTTGGCCCTTTATAGCCAGGCATCCAGTTCTTTTCGCCGCTCCAGCGCATACAACTCGTCACAGCCACCCACATGGCGGTCATTGATAAAAATCTGGGGAACGGTGCGTGCGCCACCACTTCGCCTGAGCATTTCATCCCGCTTCGAAGGTTCGGACTGCACGTTATATTCAACGAAATCCAGGCCTTTTTTCTTCAGCAGTGCCTTGGCCCGTATGCAGTAGGGGCAAAACGAACCTGAATACACTTCGACCGTTGCCATGTCCATAATCTACTCCTTGTCAGTTATGCGTGCCAGTGAAAACGCATGCATGGGTTGTCCCAGAGGTTTTAAGGCACGGCAAGCATGGTGCAGTGTCGCGCCGGTGGTGCGGATGTCATCCACAACCCACAATCGACTTCCCGAATCCGGACGAACGGGGTGGTCGTATGTCACCCGGAATGCCTTACGCACATTGTTCCATCTTGCCGTACGAGACAGGGACGATTGCCTTTGTTGCATACCCGTACGCCTTAAAAGCCGGTAATTCATATGGCTTCCTGTGGTCTTGCAAATCATTTTACATAAATCAGCCGCATGATGGCGGCCTGC
>BTQQ01000089.1:0-6999 GCA_036985955.1 Zetaproteobacteria bacterium
CCACGTAGCAGTACAAAGCGGATATGGCTGCCCACCGTCTTCTTGTCGTGCCCCATCGCATCCAGCCATGCATCAGGTGAAAACACGGGAATCCCAACGGGAAGACCGGCCTTCTCATACACGGTTCGGATTTGATCCTCCAGTCCTTGGGTTGTATAGCCTAGCTGTTCGGACAGGCGCGCTGCCATCAACGTCCCCAGCGCTACGCCCTCGCCATGTAAATATTGCGTGTAGTGCGTCATAGCCTCAATCGCATGGCCAAATGTATGGCCGAGATTGAGCAGCGCGCGCATCCCCTGCTCCGTTTCATCTGCCATGACCACCTCAGCTTTGTGCCGGCATGAGGTGAGGATGACTTCCGACACCGTGGCTGCATCCAGTTCCAGAAGGGATTCCATACCACCCTTCATCGCATCAAAAAAACCCGCATCCCGAATCAAGCCGTACTTGATAGCTTCCGCGACCCCCGCCCGGAATTCACGCGGCTTCAGCGTTTGCAACACACTGGGATCAACCCAGACGAGACGCGGCTGATAGAACGCACCAATCATATTTTTGCCGTGTGTATGATTCACCGCCGTCTTGCCACCGACACTGGAATCCACCTGTGCCAGCAGCGTGGTCGGCACTTGAAGGTAAGGTACTCCGCGTCGGTAGCAGGCAGCCGCAAAACCGGCCATATCGCCCACTACGCCGCCGCCCAGTGCAAGCACCGGTTCGTTGCGCGACAAACGCGCCTGCATCAGGGCATCCAGTATCGCGCTCCACGATGCAATATTCTTGTGTTGTTCGCCGTCGGCAAGGATACATTCGGAGACATGCCAGCCGCTTGTCAGCAAGCTTTGTTTCACCCGTTCCAGATACAGCGGTGCAACCACATCGTTGCTGACAACCAGGCAGCGCTCGGCAGTGGGAAACAAGCCACGCATAGCCGCACCTATGCTATCCAGGCAATCCGGTTCAATATGAATGTCATAAGAACGCGCACCAAGGTCAACGCGGTAGACATGGTTTGCGAATTTTCCGGCATTCATGCGGCTATCCTGTCAGAAAGAGGGTGATGACATCCATCCGAAATTGATCCCCCGTGAAAATCGGGCGGCCATGTTGGCCGCCCGGCATACCTTACACAATAACTGCGTCAGCTGGATTCGGCCAGCGACAGTCCGTGTCCCGGGCGGTTTTCCAGAATCTGGGGTGTCAGGAAAATCAGTAATTCCGTTTTATTATCCTGCCGGAATTTCTTTTTGAACAGCCAGCCAAGAAGCGGAATCTTGCTTAATCCGGGAACGCCATTGGTTGTCTCCTGCCGGTCACGCGTATAAACGCCGCCAATCACAATGGTCTCACCATTATCCATGAAGATTTCCGTATCAACCTTCTTCGTGCTGAGCACCGGATTGGTGCTGGTTCCGACAGGAGCCAGGACGCTGTCCTTGGTCACCACAACATGCAGGATCACCCGCTTGTCCGCCGTGATCTGCGGTGTCACCTCCAGCCCCAAGGTCGCCTTTTTAAATTGCACCTGCGTACCATTCTGGCTGACGGTTTCAAATGGTACGTCTTTACCCGAATCAATGGTCGCTGTTTTGAGATTGGTGGTCACCACGCGCGGATTGGAGATAATCTTGATCTTTTTATCAGCTTCAGCAGCAGAGAGTTCCAGGTCAAGATTAAAGGAATTGTTCAACGCGCCTATACTAAAGCCAAGCAACCCGCCAGCACCTGTCGCCACGGCAGCTGGAAGATCTACCAAAAAGCTTCCTGGCAACGCTGCTGTAGATGTAAGAGCCGTCGTGCCTGACCCTGCCCCCAGAGTAGCAGTTGGACTGGGATCAATCCTGTCGGATGCACCGCCACCAACCCGATGGCCCACATTGCCACCACGGCCATTCACCTGGCCACCCCAGCTTACGCCAAGGTCACGCGAGAAGTTATCCGTCGCCTCAACAATGCGTGCCGCAATTAACACCTGTTCCACCGGCTTGTCGATGGTGGCAATCAGCCGCTTGATGTTGTTCACGGAATCCTTGGTATCTTTGATAATCAGGGTATTGGTCCGCTCGTCTACCAGGAAACTGCCACGCGGTGAGAGAATCCCGATGGTCGTTTCCGACGACGTAGGCGCCACGGGCGACGTGGGCGCTGCTCCACCCGTACTCGCACCGGAGGCATTGCCCCCCTTGGTTGAATTGGCCGAAGCTCCGGACAGCATCTTTTTCACATCTACTACCCGGGCATAACTCAGGGTGATGAACTCCGTCACCAATGGCTCCAGTTGTTCGGAGCCCTGAAGCGCCTGTAGTCGGTTCTGGCGCTCCTCCGCCAGCACTTTGGTCGGCGCAATACGCATGACGTTGCCCTGCCGTTCCTTGCCCAAACCACGCGCGGATAAAATCAGGTCCAGCGCCTGATCCCAGGGCACGTCCACCAGTCGCATAGTCAGCTTGCCATCCACATCATCGGACATGATGATATTCAGGTCACTCATTTCCGCGATCAGTTTCAACGCATTACGAATATCAATATCCTTGAAATCAAACGTAACCTTCTGGCCGGTGTAGGCAAACTTCTCCGTACCCTTCACGCCACGGCGTGCTGCCGCGAGGTCTTTCGGTATCAGGGTCAGTGTCAGCACATTGCCCTGTTGAAAGCTGGAAACATCAACCTTCTCCCGCAAACGAGCCACGATGCGCACCTGGTCATCCACCGTATAGGCATCCACCTGTTTGACAGGGCCAGGAAAATCCCGCACATCTTGCGTACGCTGTTGTCCGGCAGCCAATGCCGCTTTTTTGATATCCAGCACCACATTACCCTGTTTCTCATAGACATTCACAATAGGATTGGCTGCATCCGTACGAATTTGCAGATGTGCCACACGGTCATCCGGCTGAAAGTGAACCTCCTCAACCTTCACTACGGCTGCCTTTCGTTTGGCCGCAACACCGCCAAATCGCACTACCATCTGCTGACCACTGGCATCAATCTGATGGTGCTCCTGTCCGCCCTTGATCAGATTCACAACCAGGCGCACACGCCCCTCGGCCTGCCCCACCGTTACGCCACTCACCTTTTGAGTCGAAACGGCATAATGCTCCTTGGGCAACATCGAAGTTGCGCCCCAGAAATCCAGAATAAGCGTGCGTCCTTTGTTGGTAACAAAGGCATCGTGATTGGCATTCATGTTATCACCGCGCAGGATCAGTTCGGTGACCGATCCACGATCGCGGATATCAATATCCTTCAATACCGCCGCGGAAGCCGCTCCGTTCTTTTTGCCCGCCGCGGCTGTTGCCGCAAAGCGAACAACAAGTTTTTTGCCCTTTTCATCCACCTTGTAGGTCAGCACACGATCCATCCCGATTTCAAGCCGCACGCCATTGCCGGAAACAACAGGAAATACGCTGTTCACTCCCGGATGGTCGTCACGCAATGGTTCCAGGCCCTTCTTCAGCGAAGCTCCGGGGATATTCACCACCAGCCGCGAGGGCGCCTTGAGGTCAAACAACTCATAGGTCATCGGCGCATCCGCCAGAATCGTCACTACATCACCACCGGGCGACTTTTGCAGGCTGATTTCATTTACCTGGACAGCTTGCGCAGAAAATGGCGACAGGAAAAACAGCAAGGTGAATAACGCCGCTGTTATTGCATAGCGTTTAGAGCCTCTTGCAAGGGGCTTTTTATACATAGTTTCCCACCCATTGATTTGCATGTTGATTTGCATGATTTGCCTCCCGGCCATTGTTAGTGCGTAAGGGGCAATATCTTGAATCACGCACGGATCTGGAAAACGCACCAAGCGGTGCACGATTCAAGACCTGACGCCTTGCGCGCGACACTAACGCCTGCCCTTGCGGGTTTTTTTCTTTCCGGTTCCCGCCTCAATAAAACGATAGGTCACAGCTTTCCCCTTCACGGTCAGCAGGCCCCCGGCCCTGGCCTGTTCCAATGTCAGATTCTTTACATCCACGATACGCGGCATTTGGCCCACGCGCTTAAGAAATGTCGCCAACTGTCGATAGCTTCCCGTGACACTGAGGTTCACCGGCACTTCGGCATAAAACTGCTTATTTATTTCTCCCAATGGTTTAAACGTTGAAAATTCCAGACCGGAGTTCGTCCCGGCACGGGTTACTCCTTCCAGCAGATCAGGAATCTGGGATTTTTTGGGCAGCATATTCAACGCTACCTTCAACTGTTTTTCCAATTTGGCAAATTCTTTTTTCTTGCGTGGCAAATCCTTGGCAAGCCTGAGGTTCTTTGCGAGAAGCATCTGCTCCCCAGCCACACTCCGCTGAACACGGGTGATATTATCCTGCAATGGCATCCAGCCCAAATATACGTAGGCAACAAGAATCAGGACAAAACTCGCTGCCAGCACAGCCGCCTTCTGCCATAACGGGAACGGCAGGATGGGCCGCAACACTTCAAGTTGACTGATATTCAATGCGCCAGGCATTACGATTGCTTGCCTTTTACCGGTTTGGCGGCCTGAGCCGGAGGAGTCACCCGTTGCATCTTCAGGGAGAATTTCCGAACTGGAATCGAGCCGATGGTCTGCCGTTCAATCACTTTCAGATTCACCCCGGAAAATACCGGTTCCTGATCCAGCGCACGCATAAAATTGGCCACGGCTTTATTGCTTTCACCCAAGCCGTTTAACTGAAGGCCACCACCCGAATCCTTCACATCCAGCAGCCACACATTCTCCGGAATCGCATGAGACAGTGCCAATAATGTTTCCAGACTGCGAAAACGTCCGCGCTGTAACTCATCCACCAGAGCCAGCTTTCGCTGTACACTCTTCCTTAATTTGTCGAGATCCCTTATTTTACCGATCTTCTTATTCAGAATCTTGTTCTGTGCGCGCAGCGACGCCAGATTACTCTGCAAGCCGGAAAGTGTGGATGAACCATAGATATGAAGTCCCAGACTAATGACCACCGCCAACCCCACCACACCCAGTGCCGCTGCAATATGCTGCAATATCTGGCGCTGACGGCGAACACCACGGTAGGGAATGAGATTGATGCGAATCATTCGTTAAAGCTCCTGAGCGCAAGCCCTACCGGAACCATCATCATAGGGCCGATACGATCCAGATACTCCTGATCAAATTTTCGGTTGGACGCCTTGATTGCGGAAAGTGGATTCAATACTTGTGCTTCAATGCCTAACCGTTGCTCCAGTTCGTTTGCAAGACCCGGAATCAGCGATGAACCGCCGCTCAAGAGAAGCTTCTGTACGGGGTGTTCGGCATGACTGGCAGTATAAAAATCCAGCGAGCGCACCAGTTCGCTGGTCAAGCCCACATAAAAGCCCTCCAGCGCTTCCACCTTGATCCCCGAGAAATTCTCCTGCTTCATCTGATCCGCGGCCTGGTAGCTGATGCCATGCGTTTTCTGAATTTCTTCCGTCAGATTGTTGCCGCCATAGAACTGGTCGCGCACGAAAGCCATTTGTCCGTTTTGCAGGATATTGATGTTAATCAGATTCGCGCCGATATTTATCAGCGCATGCGTACGCACATCCCTGGGGTCCACCAACGCATCTGATGCCTCTTGCCCGGTCTCGTCCGGTAGCAGTTCCGCGGCATTTTCCAGAGTGAACACCGCACAATCCACGCATGTTGGCGTTAGTCCCGCTTCATTCAGCACCAGTTGATAGTCCTCGATAACCTCGCGTTTACAGGCAGCCAGAACCACATCCATTTGCGCTTCATCTTCCGATACTTTGCCCAGTATCTGAAAATCCAGATATACATCATCAATATCGTACGGAATATGTTGATCCGCTTCGAATTCAATCTGCGTTTCCAGTTCAAACTCGGTCATGGTCGGCATGGTTACCGTCCGGATAATCACGGCATTGCCCGAAACAACAAATGCTACATTGCGGGTCGAGGGGCGAGCCATCTCCATCGCGTCCAGCAATGCCTGCGACACGGCCATGGAATCAATAATGGTGTTTTCCACAATGGCATCGCGCGGCAATGGCACCACGGCCATGGACTTCAGCTCAAAGCCTCCACGCACACGCCCCAACTCCACCAGCTTGATGCCGGTCGAACTGATATCCACGCCCATCAGAGACTCAGACTTGCTGGAAAATAGCCCCACTTCCACCCCTTCGTTTAAGTTCTACTCGCACTTAATGATGCAACTTACCCATGTATAAAGAAAAAGTCAATACATGTGGATGTAATTTCGTCCTCGAGAAAAAATGCGCTACTTCTGCTTTTCCATCAAATAGTTCGCGATAGCGCGTAATTCATCATCCGTTACATCCACCGTGGACATGTCGCTGTAGCGGCCATTGGCCGCGAACCTGAGCTTTTTAGTCAAATCCTTAACTGTTTCGGGAAATCGCGTATTTGAATTGATTGTTACCGGCCCAAGCCCAATCAGGCCGTCACGCTCCCCCTTGCCAGTATGGTGGCAACTGGCACATTTCTCGGTCCAGACCTTGTATTTCGCCGACATTCGACTGGCGGGTTCGCTGGCATTGCTTTTTAACGCCGGGAAAGACGACAAATCCCGCTGGCTTTTGCTACGGTATTTGGGTGGGACCATATTCGGATTGTCAGTAAAATGCGTCACCCCGGCCGCATCCTTCCACTGATAGAAAGATGCTGCCGAAACCGGCAACCCCATCACCAAAGCGATGGCAGAACCTGCAATGAGATTAAAAAACAGCATCTTCATGGATTAGTCCGGGCTAGTTCAATTGCTGCAGGGCAAACCGCAGCGGTGTTTTAACTGCTGTGTTCGTATTAATGTTATCCACGGCATCATTGCTATACACCAGCACATAGCGCCCGTTGGGTTTCTTATTTTTCACGTAGGCGCCGTAGCCGGTAATGATTGCCCCGTTGATATAGGCCATATGATTACTGTTACCTGCATAATTTGAATTTCCCGGTTCCCATTCCAGCGGCCCCGGCGTATAGACCACGCCGTTGATGTTGGCGTGTGCATGCATATCCAGCAAGCC
>BTQQ01000090.1:0-6994 GCA_036985955.1 Zetaproteobacteria bacterium
TTTTGCATTTCAGGTGCTACAATCCGCCGCCGCGAGAAATCGCATGGGGCCGTAGCTCAGTTGGGAGAGCGTTACGTTCGCAATGTAAAGGTCGTCGGTTCGATCCCGTCCGGCTCCACCATATAAAACAAGGGGTTACAGTAATGTAATCCCTTGTTTCCTCTCGGATGAGCGTTTTGGTCAAATAACAGGCGGCAAGTGAAAATATGTAACCTGATTCTCTAGGCTCTCTACAGTGATCGGATGATCCGAGGTCGATCGACAGAGTCATTTTCATATCCAAGTTCATTGAGCAAGTCGACGAGAAAAGTTTTCTGCTCGGAGAAATCCCCCTTCGGGCCTATCCTGATATCTGCCAAAGGAAGGCGTCCCGTATCAGGGTTACGAAAATCCATGAAAATAAAGTGAATCAATTGATTCTTGCGTTCATAATGTTGCACATGGGGCGCATTTAATGTCCCATCATTCAAATCCAGAATCAATCGCATCTCTCGTTCACTGCTGTAACAAGGGGCCTTTATGAAATCGATAACGACGAACAAGCAGATAACGATTTCCTGTATGATCCGGTCGTGAAGTGCGGTTAAATGATCGGAGCATTGCGAGACATTGGCGGCAAAAGTCTGCAAATCACGATAACCAACTTCCACTATACGCCATACTAGCTCGCGCTGTTTTTGTGGGTTGTAGATGACCGGATCGCAGTAGACGTAAGGTTCGCGCTTCTGAACAGCAGGCCTTTGCATTTTTAGCAACCGAAGAAGATCAAACCCGATTGCAAATCCAGTTCCGTGCTCAGCGTAATCCTCCCATTGTCCTTTGTCATCTGGGCTAACTGTAAGGCAGGCGCAATATGCGCTACTCACTTCAGTCGTGTTATCAAGAAATTTATCTAAGTTTTTGAAAACATATGTAACCATATCCCGAAGGACGGGCGGGAGGTCATCTCGTGCACCTAGCACCTCCAACTCTTTGAAGATCAAATTTCTCGCGTAGTCGAATTCTCCAGGATCATTCATCCCCATCCTGTATGTTGCTCGAATCCCACCACTTCGTAAAATCCCCTCTAATCCTGAACGGGTTGTGTAATGATAAAAGATTCCCGATGCGTCGTCCGGAATGAGAGTGTATTCATCCATTGCCTTTCGGGTGGACAGAGGAAACGACTCCACTATCTCCGGCCAATTGCTCACCTATCAACCCTCCATATCATTTTCCCTGAACATGCGAAGAACCATATTCCAAACCGGCCAGCAGGCAAAGTAATTCGCTGTGGCAAAAAGAAAACAATACATTAGCAAACATAGAATCCACGAATCAGGATCTGATTCCTTCTACCCTACGCGTGGATGCGGCTTACGGTGTCGCAACGCATCAATGGCGTCTACACTTGGAGACAGGGCAAGCATTTTAGTATGATAATTTGCCAGAGATAGTTAGAAGGTGGTTATGAAAAAAGTTATTCGTTACGGACTTATTGCAGTGGGGATCGTGTTACTGATTGTTGTAGCTACTCCATTCCTGATTCCATCAGATCAGATTCGCCGAGCCGTTGAAGAGGAGGCAAGCAAAGCTGCAGGTATGCCAGTCAGAATCGAGGTACTTTCAGTAAGAATCCTCCCTGTTCCATCGCTATCAATTAAAAATCTGACCGTAGAAGATGTGAAGGGCGGCACACCAAAGCTATCTGTTGGCTCCGGCTCTCTGGCAGTTGAACTTGCCCCTTTGTTTGATGGACGTGCTGAGGTTTCAGGCATTACCTTTAAAAAGATTGTTTTAAGAGTTTCTGAAAAGGCCAAAGGCAAAAATGTTCACATGGTTCGTATCGACAAAGTAACAGGTGCAATCAAGCTGGCGGATGAGACGCTGACCATGCCGAACTGGAAGGCTAAACTTTATGGTGGAACTATTGTTCTCAATGCCAAGCTGACGCCACTGGGAGGCAAAAAGCGTACATTGACTGCAAATATCAATGCTGCGGACATTCAAATGCTGCCGTTAATGAAGGATGCAGCAGGGCAGAATAAGGTTTCGGGAACATTCGGCTCGGCACTGAAAATTTCTGCCAGGGGCGCAGATGAGAAAGCGATGCAACGATCACTGAAGGTGGACGGCCCGGTTAATCTGACAAAAGGACAGTTCGAGGGCGTTGGCCTGTCGGGCATTGCTGCCGCTCTGGTGCATGGCAATGTTACAGGTGCCAGCGGTGCAATTCTGTTTGACACATTCAAGACACAGCTGAAGGTACGCGGTCAGGATATTTATCTGAAAGATATTGTCCTCGATTCATCATCGTTTGATGCCAGGGGAAATGTGAGCATTAAAGGCACAGGTAAGCTTGACGGTCAGATCAATACCAGTGGTATGGGAGGCCTCTCCGGCGCGAAATTACTGGTGGGCGGCACCACGGAGAGTCCCAGAATCTATCCTGCGCCTTCATCACTGATTGGTGGAACGATTGGTGCGACCATTGGCGGTCCGGCAGGGGCGGCGGTCGGTTCCAAAGTTGGTGGTGCAGCAGGGAATGCGATTGAAAGTATCGGTAGTGGCATCAAAGGACTGTTTTCTAAATAAGTGATGCCTCTTCCACCGGCACCGGATTCAATTACGCGGTCATGTACCCGGCAATTCAGGGGTGATTTATTTTGATATTGCCGCGACCTCGCATATCGCACGCGTCAGACATGACAAATCATCCGGTGAAATCACATAGGGAGGCATGATATATAGTAACCTGCCAAAGGGACGTATCCATACGCCTTTTTCGACAAATATCGGCTGTACCTGCTTCATATCCACTGGATTTTTCAATTCGACGACGCCAATCGCCCCCAGTACACGCACATCCGCCACCTGCGGCAAGTTCAGACACGGTGTAAGCTCTTCCTTCAGTTGGGATTCGATAGCGGTAACCCGTTCCTGCCAAGGTGAATCCAGCAACAACTTGATACTGGCTATCGCTACGGAACATGCCAGCGGATTGGCCATGAATGTCGGCCCGTGCATCAGTATTGATCCATTTTCATGTACGCCTGCACATACCCGTGCTGTGGTCAGTACCACCGCCAGTGTCATATAGCCACCGGTCAATGCCTTGCCGACGCACATGATGTCCGGAGAAATATCCGCATGCTCGCAGGCAAACAGTTTGCCTGTACGGCCAAATCCGGTCGCAATTTCATCAACAATTAGCAGGACGTCACACTCATCGCACAGCTTGCGTACCTGCCTCAGAAACTCCGGGGCATAGATACGCATGCCGCCCGCACCTTGTACAACGGGTTCAAGGATAACCGCTGCAATGGTATCCCGATGTTGCTCAATTTTCTGACGGAAATCGGCGATCTGACCATCGTCCCATTCGGCATCCGTACCATTCGCAGGAGCATCGGCAAAGATGTGCTGTGGCAGCATGTTCGAAAACAGATGGTGCATGCCCGATACGGGATCACAAACGCCCATCGCACCGAAGGTATCACCATGATAACCGTGGCGGATGGTCAGCAGTTTCGTTTTTTTTCGCACGCCCAGCGCCTGCCAGTACTGCAATGCCATTTTTATCGCAATTTCGACCGAAACTGAGCCGGAATCGGCGAAAAACACGTGTTTTATGCCATTTGGAACAATTTTTAGCAGTTTTTCGGCTAGTTTCGCTGCGGGCTTATGTGTCAATCCGCCAAACATGACGTGCGCCATGTCCTTGACCTGATACTCAATCGCTCTGTTTAATTCGGGTACATTATAACCGTGGATCGCGCACCACCATGAGGCCATGCCATCAATCAGTTCCCGCCCGTCCGCCAGTCTTAGCCGCACACCGTCAGCACCAATCACTGGCCATGCTTCAGGTGCGTCAGACATGGAGGCATACGGATGCCACACATGCTCGTGATCAAAGGCTTGCCAATCGGTCAAAGCGACGTCTTCGTATCCGCACTGAGAAGATTCAGCGTCAAACGCTCCAGAACTACGGGTTTATCTTCAACACTGGCACCCTTCAACAGCATTTCAGCCCGGCTTATCTGCCCCATCGCCTGTATCAATTCCCGGGCCTGCCACTGTTTCGCTTCCTGCGGCACACGTGCTCTAGCCTCGCCAAATAAACGGGCTTTGGATGATGCTGAGCGGCGATCCTTTTCCACATACCAGGAATACATTAATAATTGTTGTATGCGTGTGGATAACCAACTGAGCGCCTGAATCTCGGATACATGTTGATCGCGCAACAGATGCCGCAATATGCCCGGCGCGGTAGCTGAACGCTCGCCCACGGCATTGCAAAAAGCAGTCAGATCGCGCGGACTGCGCTCCCCCAGCAAATCGCCCACGATCTGTACATCCAGTTCCGCTCCCTCGCCATCATCGTACAGGCGCAAGCGTTCAACCGCCTGTCTCGCTGCAAGCCGCATCCCCTGCAATTGTCCACTCAGCAACGCCATGGATTCACTGGATAATGTCAGCCCGGCATCCGCTATTAAACCTTCCAGCCAATGCAGGAACTGTGTTTCATCCATGCGAGGGAACGTGCACCATGCAATCTGCGGTAATGCAGTCAATCGTTTATGCAATGCCTTTTTGGATTCGATCCCCGGTGCGCAAATAACCAACCGCAAGCCCTCGGGAGAATTTGCGGCCAGCTTCACTAATTGCTCCATCTGTTTGGGCCTCGCACTACTTGCGTTGCGCACCAGAGCATGGCAACAGCACTCTCCAAATAGCCCCGGAGCAAGATTCTCGTACACGCGGGCCAGTTCATCCACATCCACGCGGACCAGCACCGCATGCTCTGAATCATGTGCCAGAAGTGCCTCGGCCATCTCGAAAACAGCATCCTCGTCATCTCCCGTCAGGTAATAACAGGCGTGTTCGGGCGGCATAATCCGCGAGGGCGGGAGTTTGACCGGCATGCTCTTAACCCGGCAAAGCCGGAACCAAACAGGGTTGAACCACAAAGACACCAAGGCACAAAGTAAAAGCATATGCATTCATGGTTTCATGAGCTATCGAGATACCTTCCAGTGAATTCATTCGTATCCGTCCTGATTAGTTTGTCCTGTTTGTCCTATATTCTTCGTGACTTTGTGCCTTTGTGGTAAAATATCTTGTGCGTTTTACATAAGATTTCACGGGTAAGCGACTAAAATCCGGATGCCAGCTTTAACCATGCCTCGCGCATCCACTGCCGATCCAGATCCCGGCGCAATCGGGCTCTGGAGGCCTCAATACTGGTTGGTCCGCCCACGGCATAGACATCGCCCTGCACGGAAATGGTTCCGCTGCTCCAGATACGAACATCTTTACGCCAGAGGCTGATGCTTCCGGAACGGGAAAGCCTATAGGTGATGGCAACACCGGAAGCATCAAAGGAAACGGGGTTGAAAGATTCGCTGATCGCGCCCAGGCGCAATTCCGCATCCGCATTATCCTCGCCCACCACGAATCCCTTCGCATGATCGCTCACATAGTTCCGCCACGCTGGTAGAATATTGCGCGCGGATGCATCAGCTCCGGTAACCTTCACGATACTGACATCCTCCGGCACGGAACCACGGCCCTGGCCTGCCAGGCGGTAACCGCAGCCATGAAGCGCAAGCGTCAGACAAAGCGCGGTCACAACAACGATACCCCTCATTGTGGACGTACCACGAGATTCAACAATCTTCCCTGTACCAGAATCACTTTCATGATCATCATCCCATCCAGCCATTTTGCAATCGTGACATCCGCCTGTGCCGCTGCCAATGCCGCATCCTGATCGGTATCTACGGGCACGGTAATCTCACCCCGCTTCTTGCCCTGAATCTGCACCACCAGCGTCACCACATCCGTTTCAAGCGCTGAATGATCCACTTGCGGCCATGTCGTCACCACCGCCATTTCCGGCATCCCCAGACGCTCTCCACACTCACAGGCAAAGTGCGGCACAAAGGGTGCGAGCATCATCACCAGCGCCTCAACACCTTCCCGCATGGCGGCGGCACCAACTGCGCCCTTAACCTCAAAGGCCTGCAATGTATTCGACAACTCCATCAGCGCGGCAATCGCTACATTGAAAGCAAAACCGTGCTCAAAGGCATGTGTCACCTTGCCAATTGTACTGTGAATGGCGCGCCGCAACTCCTTCACGCCGTCATCATTGCCGCCGGTCATATCCATATTGACCCTGTCCAGCAAACGCCAGACACGCTTCAGGAACCGGTGCGCTCCCTCTACGCCTGCATCATTCCATTCCAGATCCTTCTCGGGAGGTGCGGCAAACAGTGTGAACAGCCGTGCCGTATCCGCACCGTACTGCTTGATAATCGTATTCGGGTCCACCGTATTGCCCTTGGACTTGCTCATCTTGGCACCGTCTTTCAACACCATGCCCTGCGTCAGCAGGTTGGTGAATGGCTCGTCACCACCCTCTTCCGATGAGAACAGCCCGGCATCGCGCATCAGTTTATGGTAAAAACGGGCATAAAGTAGATGCAACACCGCATGCTCCACACCACCAATGTACTGATCCACCGGTAACCAGCGGCGCATCGCAGCGGCCTCGAGCATGGCCGTATCGTTGCGCGGCGAGGTATAGCGATCCATATACCATGATGATTCCATGAAGGTATCGAAGGTATCGGTTTCCCGTCTGGCGGACTTACCGCAGGCCGGGCAATCGACATGTGCAAATGATTTACATTCGGTTAACGGACTCGCACCGCCTGTCGGTTGCAGGTCTTCCGGCAGTTTTACCGGCAGCTGATCGTCGGGAACGGGGACTATCCCGCAATCCTCGCAGTGAATTACCGGAATCGGCGCACCCCAGTAGCGCTGGCGCGATACCAGCCAGTCCCGGAGGCGGTAATGCACCCGTTCGGAGCCTTTCCCATGCGCAGCTAACCATCCGGTTATCTTTCCTTTGGCTTCCTGTGAATTCAGGCCATCAAACTCACCGGAACTGATGAGGACGCCCACATCCGTGAATGCTCCCGTATCAATATCCCAATCCCCGTTC
>BTQQ01000091.1:0-6961 GCA_036985955.1 Zetaproteobacteria bacterium
AGCGTAGGAAGCAGAACCGTCGTGATGAATGCCACCCCGCCGATCCACAAGACTACGCCGATAACATGCAAAACCCGTGCAGCTACGAAGAAATTCTCGCTATCCATGACATGCTCCGTTTTTTATGAAAGAACCTCTCGCCGCTTATGAGTTTTGCAAGTGGCTCGAAGCGCAATGCTTCATGAAAAAATGCCCCCACCGAAGTGGAGGCGTTTCATTTTGTTGCCGTAACGTTGACTCAGGCGTGAACGCCCAGAGCCTCGCGCCAGTTGGGGTACAGCGTGTCGGCATCCTGTGGAAAGGACTCGAATGCGCGTGCGAATTCCTTGTGAGTCTTCACAATTTGATCGGGTCCAAGAGCAAAAGGGGTCAGGACTTGTTTCGCGGATTCAAGGCTTTACTCTTATACACCAGCTATCTCGCGGCCTTCCTGTTGCCAGCCTCCGAATCCGCATGCCATTGATTTCACGTTGGTGAAACCCATCTCCTGCAAGGTCGCTGCAGCAAGCAGGCTGCGCCCACCACTGGCGCAATAGGCTACAATTTCCTGTTCACGATCAGCCAGTTTCGCTTCGTGCTGGGGCATATTCGGGTCGGCTTTTACCTCCAGCACACCGCGTGGCACATTCAATGCGCCCGGCAGAAAACCCGCCTGAAATTCTCCCGGTTCGCGTACGTCCAGCAGCAGCACAGAACCGCCAATTTTGGCTGCTACTTCTTCAGTGGATATTTCCTCCACTTTTGATTTGGCTGCTGCCAAAAAATCCATCATTCCTTTTGCCATTTTCATCTCCTTTGTTGCAAAACATTGCCGCTCACCACGACGTTTTTCAAGCTATTTCAGGGTGCCCCTGCATTCTCCCCAAGTTTTCACATATCTTGGGCCGAAGCTGGTCATTCAGCGCTGTGGCCGATGATGGTGAGCCAAATCCCGCCAAGAATCATGACAGACGAAAGGATAAGGCGTCCACTGATGATTTCCGCGAGGAAAGCAACACCGCCAAGGGCTGTGAGAACCGGAACTGAAAGTTGAACGACTGCCGCACGGGTGGTTGTCAGCCCGCTGAGGGCCATATACCAGATGACGTATCCCGCGCCTGATGCCAATGCACCGGACACTACAGCAAGCACGATGCCTTCGGTGGAGGCATGCATCCAGGGAATACTTACCAGACTGATTACTGCGATCATGGGCAGGGTGGTGATAAAATTAGCCGCCGTATCTTCCAGCGGCTGTTCTGCTTGTCTTCCCCGCAGGGAATAAATGCCCCATGCCATACCGGAAGCCAGCATCAATGAAGCCCCGGCAGGGGAAGGGGCGGAAAGACCCGGCAGCAGCAGGTACACAAGTCCTGCCAAAGCAATTGCGATTCCCAGCCATTCAACACCGCCAGGGGTTTCACCGGAGCGTATTGCGCCGAAAACCATGGTCATCTGCACTGCGCCGAACAGAATGAGCGCGCCTGTTCCGGCATCGAGGCTTAGATAGGCGAGGGAAAATGCCACCACATAAAGAAATAACATGGTGGCGGATATCCAGTTCTTCCGTTTATACGACAGAGCGTGTTTCCGGGAAACGGTAATAAAGATAAACAGTGTGATGGCGCCGGAGGCCAGGCGAATGGCTGAAAAGCTGATTGCATCAATATTTGATCCACCCAGGGCCATGCGGCAAAGAATGGAATTGGCAGAAAAAGCAAAAAGGGCTGCCGCTGTATAAAGGACAGTCCGTCTGTGTCTATGTGTCAGCAACGCTTTGCCGGGTCATTCTCCATGATCGCATTCATGCGGCGAATAATTTCCGGCAGCACGTTCATGCGGTGGCGATTCAGTCGCATTCGCAGTCTCGGCAGGTGCTGATATTCATTACCATCGCTTTTGGGCCAGTGAAAAACCTGTTCGATACCCCCTTTATCAAGCACATCGGAGAATTCCGCATTGAGCCGGTCGAGTGCATCGACTGAAAGCGGGCACAGGATTCGCAGCAATACCCATTCACCCACATAGCGGAAGCTATGATAATTGGTATAAAAATCGGTGATGTTCCGGACTGCTGATTCGGCGCTATCCGTGTGGTAGAGAAAATTATGATCGTTGCTGCCGATGAGGTGACTGTCTGCCAACCGGCGCATCCAGGAATGCACCAGTGGCCCCCAATAATCATCCCCCGGTGCTTCCAGAAGAATAACCGGAATGGGCGGTGTTCTGCCTGTTTGCAGCAGCGTGAGCGTCTCAAAGGCCTCATCCAGCGTGCCGAAACCGCCAGGTGCCAGAATGATGGCGTCGCTTTCCTTGAGGAAAAACAGTTTGCGGGTGAAGAAATATTTGCAGTAAAAATGACGGGGAGAACCATCCACCACAGGGTTGGGGAACTGTTCCATGGGCAGATTGATGTTGATGCCGAAAGATTGCGCTTCGCCTGCGCCTTCATTGGCCGCGTGCATGATGCCGCCGCCACCGCCGGTAATAACCATCATGCCACTTTCACGGATGAGGCTGGCACATTCTCTGACCTGGATGTATTGCGGATTTTCCGGCGGGGTACGGGCAGAACCGAAGATGCACACCTTGCGCACCGCTTTGTAAGGGGCAAACACATCCAGCCCCTTACGTACCTCCCTAATAATGTTGGATATCATTTTCAGATCAGCCGTGCCGGCATTTCCGCCTAACAGGTGCATGATTTCCATGATAATGGCGCGTTTGTAAGGATTATCGTGCTGGAATTCATCCAGTAACCCGCGAACATGTTGTTGAATCGGAACCGGGAGTTCCGAGATATTGTGGCCTTTCGTCAATGCGGGGCCTGAATAATAATGTCAATGCGGCGGTTCATGGCCCGGCCCCGCTCGTAATCATTGCTGGCAACCGGGCGCACCTCGCCATAGCCGAGCGCTTTAAGCCTGCCGCTGCTCATTCCCGCAGCGGTCAGAAAATCGCGCACAACCTCTGCGCGTTTGAGCGATAATTTCTGATTGGCTTTGGCATCGCCCTTGTTATCAGTGTGGCCCTCGATCGTAATTTTTCGATCGGGATATTGCTCCAGCCCCGTTTTCAAGCGGCTTAGTAAATCAAAATATTTCTGGTCAATGGCGGTTTTTCCCGGTGCGAATTTCAGGGCGACAAGGCGTATCAGCAGGGAGCCGTCGAGGTTGGCCAGGATTTCCACTTCACCTTTCTTGAACAGCTTGTGCAGCTGTTGCTGACGCCGTGTTTCAAATGTCTCCCGTTGTAGCTTGGCGCGAAAGGCCTCCTTGAGCTCGCCGACCTGTTGACGCTGACTGCGTGCCATTTCGTTTCGTAGCGTAGCAATTTTTTCACTCATCTCGAGGGCATGCGCCTGCTTTAATGCGGCAATATCATTTTTGTGCGCCTGGCGTTCCTGCGCAAGCGCGCTCTTCAAGTCATTGATTCGTTGCAGAAGAGCATTGATATCCACATCTGCGGTTGCATCGGTTGCATCCACATTAACTCCATCCACATTCATGCCCAGCGCCCCGGCAATCCGGAGGCGTTCCTGCCTTGCTTGCAGAACCAGTTGTTCATGGCTGTCCGCGTGCTTCCGCCATTGCTTGACCTGTAACGCCAGTTCACGTGCAGCGTTGGCCAGTTTCAGCCCACGAGCCGGGTGGCGTGGCCAGTGATTGCTCAGTCCATCGGTATAAGCAAGGGCGCTTGCCAGCCATTTCTGAGCCGCTTGATAGGCCTGGGGAGCATAACGTTTTGCGCCTGCTCTGGATGCTGTCAGAAGGGCAGCGTCCGTTTTGCCCAATAGCGGCGGCAGCTTGCTGTCCAGTACGGACTTGAATGCTTCTTTTGCATCGGTTGCAAGTTTTACGCTTTGATTCAGGTCGCCATGCTCAAATGCCCGTGCCAGCGCCCGGACACGGTGTTTTGCGGCATCCAGATCGGAATCCGGAATGTTGTCCGAGGCTTCCGTTGCAGCCTGTTCAAGCTGCAACACATCTTTGTATCTTGATTTGAAGTTTTTCGCCTGTTCACGGGCGCTGGCCAGCATGGCTTCAGCTGTTTGCAGGCTATCCTGACGGGCT
Source organism: Zetaproteobacteria bacterium (assembly GCA_036985955.1). Lineage (GTDB taxonomy): Bacteria > Pseudomonadota > Zetaproteobacteria > Mariprofundales > Mariprofundaceae > JAUZQZ01. Next base: position 4,053 of record BTQQ01000091.1, read on the forward strand.
TTTGCATCGTGTTTTCTGTCCGCCACCAGAGCCGCGCCAAGCACGGCCTGTGCGCGCGCTATTGTTGCCGGTGCAAAGCGACTGTCCGGGCTTTTGATAAAGGCTTCGATATTTTGCGTCAACGATTCCAGCGATTCCTCCGCCAAAAGGCTGGATGGCAGGAAAAGGAGCAGGAAAAGGACTGAAAGGAGTCGTTTAGCCAAGGTTTAACATCCGATCGAGCGAAAGCCTGGCCCAGGGTCTATCCGCATCCGGTACCTTGATTTGATTGTTTACATTTCCCTCGCTAATGCCAAGCAGCGCGGTGTAAAGGTGTTGCGGGTCGGTGCGGAACATGGTGGAACACATACACACCGTCGGTGAAAGGAAATATATTGGATGCTCCGGATGCTTCAGTCGCAGCCGGTTGACAAGGTTCAGTTCCGTACCGATGGCGAAGGCTTGTCCTGCCGCAGACTGCTCCACATGCCGGATGATGGCTTCAGTGGAGCCGACAAAATCAGCTGTTTCACACACCGCACGCGAGCATTCCGGATGGGCCAGAATTTCAATGCCCGGATGATCCTGGCGCATTGATTCGGCATGCTCCGGCTTGAACAACTGGTGCACGGAGCAGAATCCTTTCCATAGAATCAGGCGCGCTTTGGCGATGGCTTCCGGTGTATTCCCGCCCAGTGACTGCGCCGGGTTCCAGAAAATTATGTCATCTTCCGGGATACCCATGGCCATCGCCGTGTTTTCACCCAGATGCTGGTCTGGAAAGAAGAGGATTTTTTCACGATTGCTCCAGGCCCATTCCATGATACGGCGGGCGTTGCTGGAGGTGCAGACAATGCCACCGTGCTCGCCGCAGAATGCCTTCAGTGCCGCAGTTGAGTTGATGTAGGTTACTGGCGTTACTACCTCCTCCGGCTGAAGGAGTTCCCCCAGTTCAGACCAGCAGCGATCAACCTGTTCCTCGTCGGCCATGTCCGCCATTGAACAGCCCGCCGCGAGGTCCGGTAAAATCACAGTTTGTTCGTCCGAGGTGAGAATATCCGCTGTTTCCGCCATGAAGTGTACACCGCAGAAAATGATATAAGGCGCATCGGTTTTTGCGGCCTGTTGAGCCAGCTTGAGAGAGTCCCCCGTAATGTCGGCGAATCCAATTACTTCCTCGCGTTGATAATGATGTCCGAGAATCAACACCTCATCGCCAATTTCAGCGCGCAGATGAGTGATCTGTCCCAACAAATCCGGTTCAGGAGTGTCGTAAAGGGTTTGCATGGATGCCTGACTGTTCATATGGGAAGTCTCAGAGGGTGCCTGCGGGATGTCAATGTCGCGTAACAGCCTGAGACGGGCTATCCTGCCCACAATCTATTCCGGGCTATTCATGAATTGTCCGGGATTCTCCGGAGGATTTCGATGCCTGCATACCGTTCCCGTACAACCACCCATGGCCGCAATATGGCCGGCGCCCGTGCTCTGTGGCGGGCCACAGGCACGAAGGAGGGCGATTGGGACAAGCCGATTATCGCTATCGCTAACTCTTTTACCCAGTTTGTGCCGGGTCATGTACACCTGAAAGACATGGGCCAGATGGTTGCACGCGAGATTGAGGCGGCAGGCGGCGTGGCTAAGGAATTCAATACCATCGCCATTGATGACGGTATCGCGATGGGGCATGGCGGCATGCTGTATTCGTTGCCCAGCCGCGATCTGATCGCGGATTCTGTTGAATACATGTGCAATGCGCACTGCGCTGACGCGCTGGTCTGCATTTCGAACTGCGACAAGATTACACCGGGCATGCTGATGGCGGCGATGCGCCTGAATATTCCGGTCGTGTTTGTTTCCGGCGGGCCGATGGAAGCGGGCAAAATAACGCTGCATAACCGCGAGCTGCATCTGGATCTCATTGATGCCATGGTGAAGGCTGCTGACCCGGAGGAGACAGATGAGGATGTAGCGGCCATTGAGCGTTCCGCCTGTCCGACGTGTGGCTCCTGCTCGGGCATGTTCACGGCGAATTCAATGAACTGTCTGGCCGAGGCGTTAGGGCTTGCGTTACCCGGCAACGGTTCTCTGGTTGCCACCCATGCAGCTCGCAAGGAATTGTTCCTGCGGGCCGGTCGTTTGTCGGTGGAACTGGCAAAACGTTATTACGAACAGGATGATGCCTCGGTGCTGCCGCGCTCGATTGCCACTTTTGAAACCTTTGAGAATGCGATTGCGCTGGATATCGCCATGGGCGGCTCTACGAACACAGTGCTGCATTTGCTGGCCATTGCGCAGGAGGCGGATGTGGATTTCACCATGGCCGATATTGATCGCATGTCGCACCGTATTCCAAACATTTGCAAGGTTTCTCCATCTTCTCAGTATCATCTTGAGGATGTACACCGCGCTGGCGGCGTCATGGCCATCCTTGCCGAACTGAATCGCGCTGGCCTGCTGCATGCCGATGCCGGTTGCGTGCATGCACCGAGTTTGGGTGATGCGCTGGCCAGTTGGGACATCACGAATCCCGACAACAAGGAGGCGCGGCAACTGTTCCTTGCCGCACCCGGCGGCGTGCCTTCGCTGGAAGCCTTTTCGCAGTCCGAACACTGGAAGGAACTTGATGATGACCGTGAGGAAGGCTGTATCCGCGATGTGGCGCATGCCTATTCCGAAGAGGGGGGGCTGGCTGTGCTCTACGGCAATATTGCGGAAAGGGGTTGTATCGTGAAAACCGCTGGCGTGGATGAATCCGTCTGGAAATTCAGCGGCCGGGCTCGCGTATTTGAGTCACAGGAAGAATCTGTATCGGCCATCCTCAATGATAAAATTGTGGCTGGCGATGTAGTGGTGATTCGTTACGAAGGTCCGAAGGGCGGGCCGGGCATGCAGGAAATGCTTTATCCGACCTCGTATTTGAAATCAAA
>BTQQ01000092.1:0-6935 GCA_036985955.1 Zetaproteobacteria bacterium
ATTCATGAATAATGCGGGCTAAATTGAAACGGCAGGTGCTGATTGGCATGGGCTCGAATATTGAACCCGAACGGCATTTATGCGCGGCGGCGGCGGCTATCCGGGAACGATTTCCGGATGCTGTATTTTCTAGCGTATACTGCTCCGTTGCCGTGGGTATGGACAATGCGGCAGATTTTCTCAATGCCTGTTGCCTGATCGATACAGTGATGGAGCCCGCCCGATTGAATGCATGGCTGAAGCAACTGGAGGATGCCCACGGGCGGGATCGCTCGCAGGGGTCGTGGAAGCCACGTACCCTTGATCTGGATGTATTGATGCGGGGAGATGAAGTGGTGGATGATGATTTATACCGCTATGCGTATGTCTACATACCTGCCGGAGAATTGGTAGAATTATCGTCTCCCGTAGATACTGCCGGAGAATTACGAAGCGTATCTCTCCGCTTGTAAATCACGCTCGTGCGTTTACACTGCACCCGTCCAGCGAAGGGTTTCGTATCGCGTTCGGATGCCAGTTTTAATTGACAGGGAGAGCATCGTATGCTGTTGGTAGCGCCCGCCGAAATACGTGATAATGAGGCCCGGGTTGCGGCAACTCCTGAAACCGTTAAAAAATTTGTACAACAGGGTTTTGAGGTGCAGGTGCAGCAAGGCGCAGGTGCGGGTGCGTTTTATGCCGATGAGGACTATGAGGAAGCCGGTGCCGGCATCGTAAAGGATGCAGCCAGTTTGTATAAGCAGGCCGATATGGTGCTCAAGGTGCGGGCGCCTGAAAAAAATGAAATCAAATGTATCAAAAAAGGTGCAATGGTCGTTAGCCTTTTTTCCCCTTTTACCAACCCCTTGCTCGAAGCTTATGCCAAACACGGCTTGAGTTGCTTTGCGTTGGAGATGGTGCCGCGCATTTCCCGGGCTCAGGGCATGGATGTGCTTTCTTCCCAGGCCAATATCGCCGGCTACAAAGCTGTGCTGCTGGCGACGGATTATTATAAGCGGTTCTTTCCCATGATGATGACGGCAGCGGGTACCGTGCAGCCGGCACATGTGCTGGTGATGGGAGCGGGCGTGGCCGGTTTGCAGGCCATTGCCACGGCGCGCCGTTTGGGGGCAATGGTTGAGGCATTTGATGTGCGCGCCGCGGCCAGAGAACAGGTGGAAAGCCTGGGCGCAAAGTTTGTCGAGGTCCCCGCTGAAGAGGATGCCGAGGATGCCGGTGGGTATGCCAAAGAGATGGGCGAGGAATACAAGCAAAAACAGGCCGTCCTGATTGCCGAACATGCCGCGAAAGCGGATATTATCATTACCACAGCCCTGATCCCGGGAAAACCCGCACCTGTACTGGTTACCGAAGAAATGGTTCAGCATATGAAACCGGGCTCGGTTATTGTGGATATGGCGGCGGAAATGGGTGGTAACTGTCCGTTGACCGAACTGGATAAGGTGGTCGTCAAACACGGCGTAACCCTGATCGGCGAGAGCAATATTCCATCTCTGATGGCGGCGGATGCCAGCAGCCTGTATGCGCGCAATCTTTATAATTTTGTTGAGTTGATGTGCGATGGCGAGGGGGGGCTGGACACCACGGTTGAAGACGAAATTCTCGAAGCAGCATTATTGTGCCGCGATGGTGAATTTTTGAAACCGCAGTTTCTTAATCTGCGCGATTCATGAATACTGTCGTATCCTTGCTTGTTCCTCTGTCCGCAATGAATCCTTGTTCGAGCGCCCGTACGTATGGTTATGCGCTTCCTCACAAGAATCCATTGCAAACAAAGGCCCGGCGTAATCATCACGCAGATTCACAAATAGCGCAGATTAAAGGAGGCACATCATGAATCCTGAAGTCGCGAATGCCACGGCGGCGGTTGATCCGTTTATCTTCGGTTTCACGGTATTTGTACTAGCTATATTCGTTGGTTATCACGTCGTATGGAATGTCACTCCGGCGTTGCATACGCCGTTGATGAGTGTCACCAATGCCATCTCGGGCATCATTATCGTGGGTGCAATTCTGGCGGCGGGGCCTTCGGATTTGAATGTTGGCAGTGTGCTGGGTCTTATTGCCGTTGCACTGGTGGCTGTGAATATTTTTGGCGGCTTTCTGGTAACACAACGGATGCTGACCATGTTCAAGAAGCGTAAGTAATTTATCATCTCATGAATCGGGGTTGTTGATGTCTGCAAACATGGTGGCTCTGGCCTATCTGGGTGCTGCGGTGCTGTTTATTCTGGCGCTCAAGGGTTTGTCCAACCCCGAATCCGCACGCCGTGGCAATTTCTTTGGCATGATCGGCATGGCGCTGGCCAGTGTCGTGACGCTAAGTATGGCGGGCGTGCACAATTACGTGTGGATTTTTGCCGCGGTTGCCGTGGGCGCAGGCGCTGGAACCATGGTTGCCCGCAAGATTCCGATGACCCACATGCCACAACTGGTTGCCGCCATGCATTCGCTGGTGGGTTTGGCGGCGGTGTTGATTGCCACATCGGCGCTGTATAATCCGGAAGCTTATGGTATTGCTATAACGGGCGGTGGTTTGCATTTATCCAGCCGTATCGAAATGTTCCTTGGCACGTTTATTGGTGCAATCACGTTTACTGCTTCGATAGTGGCATTCACCAAATTACAGGGCCTGGTATCCGGCAGGCCACTGGTATTTGCCGGTCAGCATTGGCTGAATCTGGCGCTGGGTATCGCCATGATTACGGCAGGCATCATGTTCTGCATAACGGAAGGCTGGACGCCATTTCTGGTAATGACCGGTATCGCGCTGGTGCTTGGCGTGTTACTCATCGTACCCATTGGCGGTGCGGACATGCCGGTGGTGGTGTCCATGTTGAATTCGTATTCAGGCTGGGCCGCGGCGGGGATCGGGTTCACGCTGGAGAACAATATGTTGATTGTGGCGGGCGCTTTGGTGGGGTCTTCGGGTGCAATCCTCTCGTATATCATGTGCAAGGCGATGAACCGCTCGCTCATCAATGTGTTGCTGGGCGGTTTTGGCGGTGCGGGGGCATCTGCGTCCGGTGGCGTGGATCGTGCGGCTGAGGATCGGCCGGTGAAGGCAGGTGCGGCCGAGGATGCGGCCTTTCTGCTGAAGAATGCCGAAAGCGTGATTGTTGTACCCGGTTATGGCATGGCTGTAGCACGGGCGCAGCATGCGCTGAAAGAAGTGGTGAATGTGCTGATCAGCACCGGAGTCAAGGTTCGTTTTGCCATTCATCCCGTGGCAGGACGCATGCCGGGGCACATGAACGTCTTATTGGCCGAAGCCGATGTGCCGTACGACATTGTACAGGAAATGGATGAAATCAATCCGGAATTTGCCGATGCGGACGTGGCGCTGGTGATTGGTGCCAACGATGTGACCAATCCGGCGGCGAAGAGTGATCCCAATAGTCCGATTTATGGCATGCCGGTGCTGGACGTGGCCCGTGCGCGGCATGTTATTTTCATCAAACGCTCACTGTCGCCCGGCTACGCGGGAATCGATAACGATCTGTTCTATATGGACAAGACCATGATGCTGTTCTCGGATGCCAAAAAGGCCTGCGAGCAGTTGCTTCAGGCGCTGGATTAGAGGCCCTTCCTTTCCTTCGGGAAACGCTCAATCAACAACAATTCGGAAACGTAAGAGTCTAAACGGATTGTATCATCGGAACATGCGGTTTCAGTTGTGCTTTCCGGCAGTGAAAATCGACCGCCGCAAGCTGTTGACATTGCCAGAGTGCGTCACTATGGTTCGCGGCCCTTCGACACCTCATACGAGGATGAATGAAGGATATTTTTTGAATGAGGTGGTTGATGCCGACGATTAATCAGTTGATCCGCAAGGGCCGAAAGAACAAGCGGAAAATCAACAAGGTTCCCGCACTGGATGCATGCCCGCAACGCCGTGGCGTATGCACGCGTGTGTACACTTCCACGCCGAAGAAGCCGAACTCGGCCCTGCGTAAAGTGGCGCGTGTGCGCCTGACCAACGGCCAGGAAGTGACGGCCTACATTCCGGGTGAGGGGCATAAGTTGCAGGAGCATTCGGTGGTCTTGATTCGTGGTGGGCGTGTGAAGGATTTGCCTGGCGTCCGCTACCATATTCTGCGTGGCGTATTGGATACGACCGGCGTGGACGGGCGCAGGCAGGCTCGCTCCAAATACGGCGCCAAGCGTCCGAAGTAAGCAGGAGTAAGAGATGCCGCGTAAAGGTCCCGTAACACCTCGTCCTGTCACCCCCGATGCCAGATTTGGCGATCGCATGGTTTCAACCGTGGTCAACAAGGTGATGTGGGACGGCAAAAAGAATACTGCCGAGCACATTGTTTACGGTGCGATGGAGATTGCCGCCGGGAAATTAAAATCCGAGCCGTTAACTACCTTGCATAAGGCGCTGGAAGCCGTAAAACCATTGGTGGAAGTAAAATCCCGCCGCGTGGGTGGTGCAACCTACCAGGTGCCGATAGAAGTCTCCGAACGCCGTAAGGAATCATTGGCAGTTCGCTGGCTGGTGGAATTTGCGCGCAAGCGTTCCGAACATACGATGACGGAACGTTTGGGCAATGAGATTGTAGATGCCGTGTCTGATCGTGGCGGCGCGTTCAAGAAACGTGACGAAACGCATCGCATGGCCGAGGCGAACAAGGCCTTTGCACACTACCGCTGGTAACAGCAGTAGTTTTTAAGTTTGTTCTTGACAATTTGATGAAGGAGTAGCGGATCGTGGCCCGTAAAACACCATTAGAGCGTGTGCGTAACATCGGCATTATGGCACATATTGACGCCGGTAAGACGACGACAACTGAGCGCATTCTCTATTATACCGGCGTAACGCATAAAATCGGCGAAGTGCACGATGGTGCTGCGACCATGGACTGGATGGAGCAGGAGCAGGAGCGTGGCATTACCATCACCTCCGCAGCAACGACCTGTATCTGGGACGATCATCAGATCAATATTATTGATACTCCGGGGCATGTGGACTTCACCATTGAGGTAGAGCGCTCCTTGCGTGTGCTGGATGGCGCTGTCGGCGTATTCTGTGCCGTAGGCGGCGTGGAGCCACAGTCCGAGACGGTGTGGCGTCAGGCCGATAAATATAGTGTCCCGCGTATTGCCTTTGTGAACAAGATGGACCGTACGGGGGCGGAATTTTTCCGGGTGGTGGATGAAATCACGGAACGTCTGGGGCACCATGCCGTGCCCGTCAATCTCCCCATTGGTGCTGAAGAGGGTTTCAAGGGCGTAGTCGATCTTATTCGCATGAAGGCCGTCGTCTGGAAAGATGAAGCGATGGGCGCGGAGTATTCCATTGAAGATATTCCGGATGATCTGGCCGATCAGGCGGCGGAATATCGTGAAAAGCTGCTGGATTCCGTGCTGGTTTATGATGATGATCTGATGGAAGCTTATCTGGAAGGCGCCGAGATCGATGAAGTCGCGCTGAAGACGTGTGTTCGCAAGGCCGTCATTGATATCAAGCTGATTCCGGTGCTATGTGGTACGGCCTTCAAAAACAAGGGTGTGCAGACGCTGCTCGACGCCGTGGTCGATTTCATGCCTGCACCGGTGGATGTTCCGGCTATCAAGGGCCATAAGGTAGATTCGGAAGAAGAGGATTCACGCCCGAGTTCCGATGATGCCCCCTTTGCCGCACTGGCATTCAAGGTGATGACCGACCCTTACGTTGGCACACTAACCTTTTTCCGCGTCTATTCCGGCGTATTGGAAGCGGGTTCCTACATTATCAATTCCACCAAGGGCAAGAAGGAGCGTATTGGCCGTATCCTGCAAATGCACTCCAATGACCGTAAGGAAATCAAGGAAGTACGTGCCGGCGATATCGCTGCTGCCGTGGGTCTGAAGAGTACGACAACCGGTGATACATTGTGTGCGGATAGTGCGCCGATTGTCCTGGAGCGTATGGAGTTTCCCGACCCGGTAATCTCCGTGGCTATTGAGCCGAAGACCAAAGCCGATCAGGAGAAGATGGGCATTGCTTTGGGTAAGTTGGCTGCCGAGGACCCTTCTTTCCGCGTACATACCGATGAAGAAACCGGTCAAACCATTATCTCCGGTATGGGTGAGTTACATCTGGAAATCATTGTGGATCGTATGCAACGTGAATTTGACGTGGATGCGAATGTTGGCAAGCCGCAGGTGGCCTACCGTGAAACGATTCGTGCTACGGTTAAATCCGAGGGTAAATTTATCCGTCAGTCGGGCGGGCGCGGCCAGTATGGTCATGTCTGGCTGGAGCTGGAGCCACAGGAGCCGGGTGCAGGTTTCGAGTTTGTCGATAAGATTGTCGGTGGCGCTGTACCGCGTGAATATATTCCGGCAGTGGGCAAAGGTATTGCCGAGGCGATGGAGAACGGCGTGTTGGCTGGCTATCCGATGGTGGATATCAAGGCGACGTTGTACGACGGTTCTTACCATGATGTGGACTCATCCGAAATGGCGTTCAAGATTGCCGGTTCGATGGGCTTCAAGGCGGGGTGTGGCAAGGCCAAGCCGGTGCTGCTTGAGCCGATCATGAAGGTGGAAGTAGTTACCCCTGAAGACTATATGGGCGATATTGTTGGCGATCTGAACCGCCGGCGCGGGCGTGTACAGGGTATGACTGATCGTAGTGGCGCCAAGGTGATAGATGCAGAAGTGCCATTGTCCGAAATGTTTGGTTATGCCACGCATGTGCGATCCATGTCGCAGGGACGCGCCAACTACACCATGCAGTTTGAGCACTATGAAGAAGTGCCGAATAATATTACCAAGGAAATTATCGCCAGCGTTAAGGGCTGAAGCGAACAGTAAGGAGTAAGAGTCATGTCGAAAGAGAAATTTGAGCGTAACAAGCCCCACGTCAACATTGGCACAATTGGTCATGTTGATCATGGCAAGACAACGCTAACGGCGGCGATCACGAAGGTTCTTGCGGCGAAGGG
>BTQQ01000093.1:0-6914 GCA_036985955.1 Zetaproteobacteria bacterium
CACCACAGCCTCCTCCCCGGAAGCAGCACACGCCACCTGATAGTCTTCATCCTCAAACAGACCTTGCAGGGAATCGCGAATCGCCTGTTCATCGTCCACGATCATAATGCGTCTGCTCATGGTAACGGCTCAGATGCTCTTGGTTTTATTTTATGGCAAGGCGCGAGAAGCGCAGAACCGGAGCATATACGGTTATATGTAAGGATTCGAGCATCGCAGCAACGCCGCCATGCAACAAAAGACAGAGTAGCTGAGCAGTGACTATTCATGCTGCCTCCATGGTGTGGACACATACTGGCAGGGATAAACAAAAATGTGTGGGATTTCTCAATGATTCAATCTTCAAATCACCTTCGTGTTCCTGGGCAATGCGATGCGCAATCGCCAGCCCCAGCCCGGAACCATCCACCTTGGTGGAATAATAAGGCTCAAAAATCTGTTCACGGCTTTCATCGGGAATCCCTTCCCCCTCATCAAGCACATGAAATTCAACTGTGGCTTCCCCTGTTTTCGCATAAAGACGCACTTCGCCCCCGTTTTCCCGCGTTGCGGCAATCGCATTATCGAGTAAATTAATCAGCACCTGACGCACCTGATCCGCATCGCACACACAGGAGGCAGGTTCATTGAATGTTTCAACCGTGACACCCTTATAGGGTGCATAAAGTTCGCGCATTTCCTGTAGCAATTGCACCAGAGCAACCTCGCCCAGACGTGGTCGCGGCAACCTTGCCAGTGTAGAAAAATCACTGATCAAACGCTGCAAACGTTCCACCTGTCCGATAATGGTATGTGTACAGGCATCGAACACGTCGGGATGTTCCACCTGCCTGGAAAAACGGCGATCAAGACGTTCGGCCGCCAGTCTGATAGGTGTCAATGGATTTTTTATTTCATGTGCCAACCTTCTGGCAACCTCCGCCCATGCCTTATGCCTTTGAGCTTCAGCAAGGCCGCTAACATCGTCCATCACGATCAGATAACCGGAAAGTCCGGATGCCCCACCCGCCTGTAATCTCGCACCCCTTGCCAGAATGTGCAGGTTTCTTTTGCCAACTGAAATATCGAGTTCTCTCTGAAGGTGCTCCTGCCCCTGATTTCGCAATTCACCAAAGAACTGGCCCACGCCGTGTAAACGACCATTACACAAACTGGCTATTTCCCGGCCCGGCGCCCATCCTGATGGCAGATTAAGTAGTGATTTAAGCGATTCATTGAGTACGCGAATCCGGCCATCCGCATCAGAGAGTAAAACACCCGTTTGCAGATTTGTCAGCAATGTTTCCAGAATATGGCGGCGTTGATGACTATTATTGAGCGCCTCGGTAAGCTCCTGTTGTGCCTCGGTAAGCGCGTCCACATTGTCCTTTAGCCTCTTGGTCATGCGATTAAAGGAGTGTGCCAGCGAACCCAATTCATCGTTCGTGGTTTCGGCAATGGACACATTCAAATCACCTTCGGTCACGCGGTGCAGAGCCTGTGCCAAACTACCAATGGGCGAGGTCAGGCGGCGCGCAAACACAATGGCGACAACGCCGGCAATCAAGACCACAAGCAATGTAACAATCAACATGGTATTGGTAAACAGACCCTGGATGGCCTGACGGTTTCTCTCCAGTTCGCGGTAAGTTTTATAATCTGCTTCAACGGCTCGTGCGCTCTGCACCACACCGGAAGGCAACGTAATCTCGGCACGAAGCAAGCCCACGATACTATGCCGTCCCCGCAATGGAGCATAACCCGCAACCACTTCCCGGTCCCCCATGGTTAGCAAGCCGGTGACTGCCCGTCCCAGCGTTGTTGCCAGTTTGGCCTTCTCATCCAAAGGCTCAGCCTCCAGCGATTCCAGCCCGCTTTCCTGCACACCGGCCAATAAACGATCATTGGTATCAAATAGTTGTAATCGCTGCCACCCTTCCTTGGACTGGATCTCCGCCAACCGGATATTCAATCCGGAGTAATTAACGGGCGGCTCCATTGCATCCACCAGGACAGCATCATTAACATAAGTGGTCATTCCCTGCTTCAAATCTCCTTCCACACGCCCATAAAACCCGCGTGCCAGATTTAGCGCACGATCCAGTAATGTATCGACACGCACGTCGAACCATACGTTCAGGCCACGCTCGACCATCTGGCTGGCCGTAATCTGAATAATCATAGAGGGAACCATCAGCATGCCAACCAGCGCCATCACCAGTTTGGCTCTGAGCCGGGAACCAGGCCGCGGTTCGCTGCGCTGACGCAGCAGATGCAACCCGTACTGCATGGACAACCCCGTCAGAATCAACATCAGGGTGATATTCACCCATGTAAGCAACGAACTCGCATTCTCTCCCGAACCACGGGGCCACAGAATACCTACGCCAAATATAAGCAGAATAGACATCAGGATAGGCAAAAACCGCATCAATCCAAGGCTGTTCATGGTAATACAAATTCCGCGGATATCTCAACGTTGCTGGAACTCAACCAGGCGGAAATCCAACTTCGCTTCGCATCACCTTCTTTTTCGTAAACTTTAATGTCCATCCGGTAGTGATGACCGCCTTCCAGAAGACTGCGGTCAATCACGGGGAAATGTTCCAGACGCGTAAGAAACTGCACTGCCTGTTTCAAATTGAATACACGTTGTGAAATGCCACTGGTCACATCAATGAGTTGCCAACTGCGTGACACGAGATCCGGCACTGCCCGCCGTTTTACGATCACCGTAGCAACCGTGCGATTCAGCCAGTACTTTCTAATAGCTCCAACGTTAATCTCCCAGCTAACACTAATCTCGGTGCCCTCACGCAGCACCTTGGCAATATGCTTCTGATCATAGCGAAGATGTACGTCACAAGACACAATTTTGCTGCCGATGTCCACCGTCATGTGAGCATCCGATTCGGCATAAGCAACCGCACCCACACTCAGGTACACGACGCCAATTAACCAGATTACCGAAAAGCTCAAATGTCGTTTCATCAGCGGGGAGTGTAACAGCAGCATCGTTCATGCAGAAGTCGCATCATACTATTGATCCGGAGCGAATCAGCCTTGGCTGAAGTTGGCTTGCGTTCGGGCGTTTGCACGCCACTGAATCAAGACCAAATCGTGCTGGAGCTATAGTATCCGCAACCTGTCTTGCAGAACTCTCCGTTATCGTATGTAAATTATGCTGCGGGGGACGCAGAGAACATCGTCTGTATTGATTATGGCAGTTGGCCCGGACCCTTTTTAGAATAGTCCAGGATAGGTGGTCAGGATTTCAGACTATAAACTCCGGTGGTTCCAAATTTACCCTTGAAATGCTCATTTCGATAAAAGCAACAATGTTTCTCCGCCATATTTTCGGGAACCGCACATACAGCATTTTCAGTCATGAGTGCCTGAAACGGTGCGGCAATACCGCAAAGTCTTGCCGCCGTATTCACGACATCACCCAGAACCGTGAATTCCCTGCGCTCTTTTGAACCCAAAATACCAAGCAATACCTTGCCATCATTAAGCCCGAATCCCACAGGACACGGCAACAGGTCATGTTTATTTTCACGTTCACGCAACGTTTTCGTCATCTCCAACACGCACTCAATAGCACGAACCCCCCGGTCTCCACCGGAGAAACATGCCAGCAGCCCATCCCCCAGAAACTTGTTCACACTGCCTCCATGGCTTAATACCAGTTTCGTCTGAATCGCCAGGCTGGCATTGATGGCGGCATAGACATGATGTGGATCATGGGCCTCGGCCATTTCAGTAAAGCCACGCATATCGCTGAATAAAATACTCATATCCTCTTCAAAGGCCAGATCCATTGGAAAATCCGGGCCATATTGAATCATCATGTTGACCGTTTCGGGTGGAAGAAATGACGTGGCAGGCAGCGGCCTGCCCATTGTCACAGGACGTTCCGCAGGCCTCCGCTCCTGAGGGTATTGAATATCTGATTCCGGCATGACGGAACAGGCAGCAATTTCTATGCCATTTCCCTTTTGTTTTTCCAGCAGCTACCTTCCGTCCATGCGGCAAACATCGATTTCGGATACTGTCATCCGCAGGGACTACACCATATTGGCGAGCGATCTCAACGGCTATGGTTTCATGCATGGCGGGCGGCTCCTGATGCTGGCCGACGACGCAGGCTTTCTCGCCGCTCATGATTTCTGCAAAACTGATTGCCTGACTGTCGCGGTACACCAGGCGCGCTTCCACCGTCCGGCCTATAAAGACGACCATCTTATCCTGCAGGCGCAGGTTGCATTTACCGGAAAAACCAGCCTCTGGGTTCCTGTCTCTATCCTGATGGCCAATGAACACCTCGTTATGGAGGCCGTCGTAGTTTATACAGCGGTCGATGCACAGCGATCCCCTGTCAAGGTTCCTGCCGTTACAGCAAACAATGCAACCGAACATCAATTGCAGGCCGACATCATCCGCCTGCGAAAGTTCGTCCAGTCATGCTACGATGGAGACAGACGGTTATGACGGTGCTGACTGCCATCATACTGACAGGTGCCGGGCTGGGCATCACCCTGCTACTGTTGCTGCACAACCGTAAATTACACGGAATCCATGAACAACTGCGCCGCATGGAAGATATATGGCCTGCCCGGATAGGGGAGGTGATGGAATCCAAACAACGGCAAATATCCAATGAATTACAACAAGCCATGCGGGACAGCAGTGACAAAATCTCTCGAAGTGTCAGCGACTCCATGAAAGGCTCCACCGACACGCTAAACAAACAATTTGATCAATTGACTACCCGCGTAGATGGCAAACTCGATCACATTTCCAGCCGGGTGAACGAACGACTGGACAAAGGGTTTGAAAAAACCCAGAAAGTGTTTTCGGACGTGCTCACTCGCCTGTCGACAATTGATGAAGCACAAAAACGTATTGATTCACTGTCACAAAATGTGGTTTCGCTTCAGGATGTGCTTACGGACAAGCGCGCCCGCGGCGCTTTTGGCGAAGTGCAATTAAACCAGTTGGTGCGTCAGGCATTGCCCCCAAATGCCTATGAAATGCAGGCAACATTATCCAATGGAAAGCGCGCGGACTGCCTGCTCAAACTTCCCGAGCCCATCAATCATATCGTGATTGACGCCAAATTTCCGCTGGAAAACTACCAGTCGAGTCTGGATGGACAATTGGGCGATCATGAGCGGAAACAGGCCGCTGCACAGTTGCGCCAGGACATTAAAAAACATATCAATGATATTGCCGATAAATACATTATCCCCAATGAAACAACGGATAGCGCCATGATGTTCCTGCCATCGGAAGCCGTTTTTGCCGAACTGCATGCGCATTATCCCGACCTGATTGCCCTCTCCCACAAACGCCGTGTGTGGATTGTCAGCCCGACCACCATGATGGCTATCCTGACCACCATTGCCGCGACGCTCAAAGATGCCGAAACGAAACGGCAAGTGCATATCATTCAGCGCGAACTGGGCAAACTGGCTGAAGATTTCGGGCGATTCGGCCAGCGCTTCGACAAACTCAGTTCACATATCCGGCAGGCGCACGAGGACACACAGCAGATTCACACCTCGGCTGAAAAAATCAGTAAAAGCTTTGAAAAGATCGAGCGTGTGGAATTGGAGGACAAACCATCCCTTCCCGGAGAAGATAGCTGAATAATCCAACCGGTTCACCACTGCTGCGTGTAGCCACCTTTAACATTCAGGCCGGTATTGGCAGCCGTCGCCTTCGGCATGTTTTGACGCACAGCTACCGGTATGTACTGCCACACCGGCAACTACTCACCAATCTCAACATGATTGCCGAACAATTGCAGAATTTTGACATCATTGCTTTGCAGGAAACTGACAGCGGTTCATTCCGTACACATCAGGTTCATCAAGCGCAATACATCGCATACCGCACCGGCATGCCGTATTGCCATACCCATATCACGCGCGATGTCGGGCGTATTGCGAGCATCAGCCTGGGGCTTCTGTGCCGTTATCCATGTATAAAACTGGTACGGCACCGGCTTCCCGCCTCAAGGCATGGCCGTGGCCTCATAGAGGCCGTATTGCGCTTCAATAACCGGGAAATCGCCGTATTTATTACCCACTTATCACTCAAAAAATCGAATCGAGCAAAGCAGATGCAATTCCTGATCCAACGGCTGAATCGTTATCAAAGCGCTATCCTGATGGGGGATTTGAATTGCGAACCGGACTCTCGGGAATTCAATCACCTGCTATCTCATACCGCGCTGGAAGACACACATGATCATCCATGCACCTTTCCAAGCTGGCGTCCGCAACGGCAACTGGATCATATTCTGGCGACAGGCGATCTGACGGTGAATCACCTTCACACCATGCCCTTTGTATGCTCGGATCATTTGCCGGTGATTGCGGAGGTTTACTCCGACGAAACAAAATAAGCAAAAAAAAGCCCCGGCGGGGAGCCGGGGCCTGAAACATCCGGCGCAATCTATAGGGAGGGGAGGAGGGAATAACGCCGGACAACTCGAACTATATAGATGGTTTATTGAAATATGATGAATGTTTGATTTAAAAAAATTCATCCTCACAAAACCCTGAAAACGGGCTGGGGGACGTGACTTCGAACCACTGTTGGCGAAGTCTCCTATTTCATTATGATGAATAATAGGTGTAAAAAGTCTGATAAAAAAAGAGCCCCGGCGGGGAGCCGGGGCCTGAAACATCCGGCGCAATCTATAGGGAGGGGAGGAGGGAATAACGCCGGATAGTCTGAAGTATATAGATTGTTTATTGAAATATAGTGAATGTTGGATTAAAAAGACTTCATGTTCATAAAGCCCAAAAAAACTGGCTGGGGGACGTGGATTCGAACCACGGTTGGCGGAGTCAGAGTCCGCAGTCCTGCCGCTAGACGATCCCCCATCAGGAAGTCGGCAGTTTAGGATTCAGACCCGGCAAGTC
>BTQQ01000094.1:0-6854 GCA_036985955.1 Zetaproteobacteria bacterium
AAAATCATGAAATTCCTGCCGGTTATTTTCACCTTTATGTTCCTGTTTTTCCCATCGGGACTGGTGGTCTATTGGCTGGTCAACAATATATTGGCCATTGCCCAGCAGTGGTATGTGATGCACAAGATGAAGGCTATCTAGCCCGGACTAACCCGCTGAATATGACGACCATAGTCGCCATTGCCACCCCGGCAGGCAGGGGCGGCTTGGGCGTGATCCGCATTTCAGGCCCGGACGCACATGTCATATCGCAACACCTGTGTGGAAAACAGCAACCATGGACACCCCGTAAAACCCAGTTTTCCCGTTTTCTTGATGTGGATGGCAAAATAATCGATGAAGGATTGGTGCTGTATTTCAAAGCGCCGCGTTCCTATACCGGCGAAGATGTGGTGGAACTGCAGGCACATGGTTCCCCGGTTCTGCTGAACGTACTTCTCCAGCGGCTTCTTGTTTTGGGAGCACGGCTGGCAGATCCGGGAGAGTTTACCCGCCGTGCGGTGGAAAACGGTAAAATGAATCTTGAGCAGGCGGAAGCGGTTGCTGCCTGCATTGATGCGGTTACCTTACGTGCCGCCCGTCAGGCTGAGCGGCATTTGCAGGGAGAATTTGGCCGGCAAATCAGCTCCCTGATGGACAAGGTGACCGGTTTGCTGGCACATGTGGAAGCCTGTCTGGATTTTCCCGAAGAAGAAGTCCCGCCACTGTTGTTTGATCAATTACGCGAGCAAATGAATCGTGAAGTGTTGATGCCCATTGAAGATAGTCTGGCGACAGCCATGTTTGGAGAGCGCTTGTTCCAGGGCGCAACCGCGGCGATTATTGGCGCCCCGAATGTTGGCAAGTCCAGCCTGTTGAATCGACTTTCCGGCCGGGAGCGAGCCATTGTCAGTGATGTGCCGGGCACGACGCGCGACACACTGGAAGTGGATTTTGAGGTGCAGGGGATTCCTGTTCGTCTGGTGGACACGGCAGGCATGCGAAGCAGCGGCGATGCCATTGAGCAGGAGGGTGTTCGGCGTGCCAAAGATGCCGCAAGCCAGGCCGATGTAACCGTTTTTGTGGCCGATGTGTCTCAAAAGAAGACATGGGAGACGGAAAGTCAGGCGGACATCATGGTCATGAACAAATGTGATCTACTGGATGATTGCTCACCCATTTCGAATAAATTTATACCTGTTTCAGCTCATAATGGCGCAGGCATGGATGTCTTGCTTGAACAGTTGGCGCGACACCTGGATGTTGTGCCGGCGGGAGAAGAAGGCCTTCTGGTTACGCGGGAGCGGCATCGGCAGTTACTTGCACAGGCACGGACGCATGCATTGCAGGGCTGTTCATTATTGGGGGGAGCAGCACAATTGGACCTGATCGCACTTGAATGGCGGCAGGCCTGGTCCGCGCTGGGAGAGATATTGGGCATCGGCGATGTGGAACACATTCTGGACCGCGTGTTTTCCGAATTTTGTATCGGGAAATAATTAGCCATATTGTTAGTATTCAGGCACTAAATACATCTAACGTATTGATTTATAAGTAAAATAATGAATGCTTTACAGTTTTATTGCCGGATTGGTTATTGAATCCGAGAGGCGTTCTGCGCCATAATGCACGTTCGCAGAGATAAAATGATTGGTTCGGGATGCTGAATTAACGGGGCAAAAGCCCATAACCAATTGATTTAATTACATTTATTGGAGGGGTGCATGTCCGCAAAATATCCAGTCGTTTCCGTAACGGGTTCTTCCGGCGCCGGTACCAGTACAGCCAAGGTGGCACTTGAGCATATCTTCAGGCGTGAGCAGGTAACGCCCGCAATTGTGGAGGGTGATTGCTTCCATAAATATGATCGTTATGAATTCCGTAAAAAAGCAAAGGAATTTGAGGCGGCAGGAAAACGCTTAAGTCATTTTTCCGATGAAGCCAATTTGTTCGATAAGATAGCCGAGTTGTTCGATTCGTATCGCAGAACAGGGCGCGGCATGGCGCGCACCTATGTGCATGACGATGAAGAAGCCAAGATTTATGGCGTTGAAGCAGGACACTTTACTGAGTGGCGCGAAATTGGCGAAGGTTCGGATCTGCTGTTCTATGAAGGGCTACATGGCGGCGTGGAAGAGGTGCGGCCCTATGTGGATTTGCTGCTGGGCGTTGTCCCGGTGGTAAATCTGGAATGGATTCAGAAGATCCATCGCGATACCCAGTTGCGTGGTTATTCAGAGGAAGCGGTGGTGGATAACATTCTCCAGCGTATGCATGATTATATTCATTTTATTACGCCTCAATTCACCAATACGGACATTAACTTCCAACGAGTCCCTCTGGTGGACACGTCCAACCCGTTCATTGCACGTGATGTGCCGACACCGGATGAAAGCGTGATCGTGATTCGTATCCGTGAACCACAAAAATGGAATATTGATTTCCCGTGGTTGCTGGCCATGCTGAAAGATTCATTCATGTCTCGTCGCAACACCCTTGTTATTCCGGCAGCAAAAATGGCACTGGCGATGGAATTGATACTCACGCCTATCATGCATAGCCTGTTGGAAAAGCGGCGCAAGGCTTAAACTTTAATATCCGGCAGTTCAATCAAGGGGGCTTCGGCCCCCTTTTTGATTTCGACACTGGCTTTGTGTCAGGCACGTCCCTAATCTTCCCCGTCCCATGAGTCATAGTAAAACGTTTCACGTGAAACATCCGGGTGGTCCGGTAGATGTGCTGGTGGTCGGTGCGGGCCATGCAGGTTGTGAGGCGGCGTTGGCGGCCGCCCGCCGGGGTGCGCGCGTTCGTCTGATCACACAAAACCTCGATACAGTAGCCAAAATGTCCTGTAACCCGGCGATAGGCGGCGTGGGTAAAGGCCATCTGGTACATGAAGTGGATGCGCTGGGTGGTGCGATGGGCATTGCGGCGGATCAGGCCGCTTTACAGTACCGCTTGTTAAATCGCGGGAAAGGACCGGCGGTGCAAGCAACGCGCGCCCAGTGTGATCGCCGACTGTACCACATGCACATGCGGCGAATACTGGCATCCTGTCCCAATGTTTCCCTGCATCAGGGGACGATCAGTGAATTGTTGTTTGATCAGGATCGTGTGAGCGGTGCTGTCGATGAGTTTGGAATGGAGCATCATGCTGGCGCTGTTATTCTGACGACCGGAACCTTTCTGGGTGGTTTGATTCATGTGGGAGAGAAGCAGATTCCCGCCGGGCGCGCCGGCGATGCGCCTGTGCAGGGATTGACGGATGAACTATACCGGCGCGAACTCAGGCTTGGGCGCTTGAAGACAGGCACACCGCCGCGACTGGATTCGCGGAGCATTGATTGGGATGGCCTGGAGGTGCAACCCGGGGATACAGATGTGCTACCGTTTTCCTCCGTACATGAGCACCTGCTGAAAGATCAGGTGCCATGCCATATCACACGTACCTCGGAACGTGCGCATGCCATCATTCGTGAGCACTTACATCGTTCACCGATGTATTCCGGTGAGATTCAAAGTATCGGACCACGCTATTGTCCCAGCATTGAGGACAAGGTGGTGCGCTTTGCCGACAAGGGCAGCCATCAGATTTTTCTGGAGCCGGAAGGCCGGGATCATGAAGAGATTTACCCCAACGGTATCTCCACATCCCTGCCCATCGATGTGCAGTGGGCATTCGTCCGTGCCATTCCCGGGCTGGAACGTGCTATTATTATTCGGCCTGGTTATGCCATTGAATACGATTATGTCGATCCCACTGAACTCAAAAGTACGCTTGAATGCAAGCGAATATCCGGCCTTTTTCACGCAGGCCAGATCAATGGAACCACAGGTTATGAAGAAGCTGCGGCACAGGGGTGTCTCGCCGGAATCAATGCGGCTGCACTGACTCTGGAGGAAGAGACATGGGTTCCGGATCGGGCTTCGGCCTATCTGGGTGTGATGGTGGACGATCTGGTTAACAAAGGGGTGATGGAGCCGTACCGCATGTTTACATCACGCGCCGAATTTCGTCTTCAGTTGCGTGAGGACAATGCCGATTTGCGGCTTGCTGAAACGGCGATACGGCTTGGTTTATACAATGATGAACGCACACGCCAGTTTGAAAATCGGCAGCAACGGCTGGCGGCAGCGGAGCGGGAAATGCGCGACACCCATATTGGCCATGGGCGGGAATGGCGCAGTCGGCTGGAAGCGCTGCAACTGGCGGTTCCGAAGCAGGGGACACCCTTTGCCGCCTATGCGCACCGGCAGGATATTAACCCGGATTCCGCGCTAAAGCTGCTTGCATCGGTTGCCACACTGGATCGGCGTGATCTGGCCAGCCTGAAGGCGTTGATTCATTATGACGGGTACCTTCAAAAGCAGGAGCAGGAGGTTATCCGCTTTCGTCATATGGAAGGGCAACGTATTCCGGCGCGTTTCGATTATCAAGCTGTCCGCGGTCTTAGTACGGAGTGCCGCCAACGCCTGCAGCAGGAACAGCCGCGTAATCTGGGGCAGGCGTCGCGGCTATCCGGTATGACCCCGGCGGCTATTACCTGTTTGATGATGCATTTGCGTCAGATGTGATGGCGTCAGACATGTTAGAGGAAGTATCGGAGGATATTCAACGCTACGTCGCCGAAACGCTTAAATTTTCCAGGGCACTGAACCTTACATCGGTAAAAGATGCACATGTTTTTCATCAACGTTTTATTGGTCCGTCGCTGGCCCTGTGTGAATGGCTGCCGCAGCAGGGCGTGTTGCTGGATGTGGGAAGTGGCATGGGCATTCCGGGTGTTCCAATCCTGCTGAACCGGCGCGGATTGCATGGCGTTCTGGTTGAGCGGCGCAAAAAGCGGGCGGAGTTTCTGCGCCATATCGTGCGGGTGCTGGACTTGGATGCGGATGTTTATGATTGCGATGTCAGGGCATTGGAACATGTGCAGGCCAATGCATGCGTGGCCAGGGCTGTGACCCGGCCCGAAACATTGCTGAGCATGGTTTCTCCGCATATGGTTCGGGGTGCGGTGGCGGTGCTGCCAACATCAGGTGAAATGTGTCCGGCAACGGCGCCTGACTGGAGTTTTGAAGGGTCGGAAATGGTTGCCCTGGGCAGCGAAAAACAGCATGTTCAGCGCTACCGTTATTTGGAGGGTTTCACGTGAAACATCAGCATTTGGGGCCGGTTATTGCCATTGCCAACCAGAAGGGCGGCGTGGGGAAAACAACGACCAGCATTAATCTGGCCGCATCTCTGGCGGCGCTGGACCAGCAGGTTCTGCTGGTGGATGCAGACCCGCAAGGCAATGCCACCACGGGTCTGGGTATTGATAAGCAGTCCGTCGCGGCAGGCACCTACGATTTGTTGATTAATGGCGCGTCACTGGATCAGACCATCCTGAAAACGGCGCATGATGGGTTGTTTCTCGTACCGGCAAGCATGGATCTTGCCGGGGCGGAGATTGAACTGGTGGATGTTGAGCAGCGAGAGCATGTGCTGGAACATATCTTTTCGGAGTATTCGGGCGAACTCATGGATTTTGTGCTGATTGACTGTCCGCCTGCCTTGAATTTGTTGACGCTGAATGCGCTGACTGCCGCCGATCGCGTGATGATTACCCTGCAAACCGAATTTTATGCCATGGAAGGACTAACGCAGTTGATGGATACGATTCGCCGGGTACGTAATGGGTTGAACAGAGACCTGTCTATGGACGGGATTTTGTTGACCATGATGGATCGTCGAAACAATCTGGCGGTACAGGTTGAGCAGGAAGTACGCAACTATTTTGGAGCCCAGGTGTACGAGCAAGTGATTCCACGCAATGTTCGCTTGTCCGAGGCGCCAAGTTTTGGTTTGCCCGCTTTGCATCACGATATCCGGTCTTCCGGGGCACAGGCATATTTGCAATTGGCACAGGAAGTAATGCATCGACAGCGGAAATAGGGGATAGAAATGGAAAAAAGACTTAAAAAACGGGGGCTTGGGAAGGGGTTGGGAGCGTTGCTATCGGATGTGCCGACACCGGAACTGATGGCGCAGGCATCGACGATCCCGATTTCAAAAATAAAACCCAACCGCTATCAGCCACGTACCCGTTTTGCTGACAAAGAATTGAAATCACTTACCGAATCAGTACGCCGGGACGGGGTATTGATGCCGATCCTGTTGCGTCCCTGCGGTGATGGTTTTGAGCTGATCGCCGGTGAGCGGCGGTGGCGAGCGGCGCAGGCAGCCAGCCTGCTTGAGATTCCGGCCATTGTGCGTGATGTGGATGACTTGCAGGCGCTGGAGCTGGCGATCATCGAGAATGAGCAGCGGGATGATTTGACGGCGATTGAATCGGCGCGGGCTTACCAGAAGATGATGGATGAATTCGGTTGCACACAGCAACAGGTGGCCAATCGCATTGGTGTATCCCGCGTTCAGGTGAGCAATGTGACGCGGCTGCTCCAGCTTCCTGAAAAAATACAGAAAATGATTGAAAATCGGGAGCTTAGCATGGGTCAGGCACGGCCTTTGGTGGGTTTGCCTCCGGTACAGAGCGAGAAACTGGCAGAAGAATGTGTGATACATGCCTGGAGTGCCCGCCAGATGGAGCAACATGCCAGACAGGCGGTGAAAACTTCAACTACAGCCAAGCCGGTGCGCCGGATGGATCCCGATGTTGCCGCACTTCAGGATGAATTAACCCGTACTTTGGGGCTGCCGGTTGAAATACGGTGTAAAAAAAGCGGTGCGGGGGAAATGCGAATTCGCTATACCCGGCCAGCGGAACTTGATGGCGTATTGTCCCGTTTGCGCCGATGAGGATTGGCGGCAAGCCTTTCCGTGCAGTTAATTGGGAGGCAGGCGGCGTACAGTGGATTGAGCAGCGGTTGCTGCC
>BTQQ01000095.1:0-6691 GCA_036985955.1 Zetaproteobacteria bacterium
GGGAGATGTGGTGTCCACGCATGCCGACATTTCCTCGCTGCGTGCGCTTGGCTATCATCCCGACACTTCCCTTGAGGATGGACTGGCCGTCTTTGTCGACTGGTACCGGCATTATTACGGGTGCGAAAAACGGGGACAGTTTACTTTCTTCCCGGCGAAGCCGGAACGGAAAAAGTGAAACTGTCCCCGTTTTTCGTAAAGAAGGGTTTCTGTCTGTGGTTTACCGGGCTGTCCGGTGCTGGGAAAAGCACGGTAAGCAGTGCGGTGCATCAGACCCTGCGGGAACGCGGTATTGCCAACGTGGAGTTACTGGACGGCGATGAGGTGCGCACACACCTGACCAGAGGGCTTGGGTTTTCCAGGGAGGACCGGGATACGAATGTATTGCGTATCGGCTGGGTCTGCCAGTTGCTGGTCAAGCACGGTGTTCCGGTGATGACGGCTGCCATTTCCCCCTACCGTGAGACTCGAGATAAGGTGCGCGCTATGGTGGAAAAGGCGGGTGGAAAGGGCGCATTTATCGAGGTGTTTGTGAACGCCAGCATGGAGGAATGTGCCCGGCGTGATGTGAAGGGTTTGTATGCCAAAGCCATGGCAGGTGAGATTCCGCAATTTACCGGCGTATCCGATCCCTATGAGCCGCCGGAATATCCGGAAATTGAACTGAAGACGGCGAATGAAAGCGAGGGAGAGAGCGCTGATCGTGTAGTAACTTATCTGGTTAAGCAGGGGTTGATCGCGAATGTCTGATTTGAAAGCAGTGGTTTTGGCAGGAGGATCGGGCACACGCCTGTGGCCGTTGTCCCGTCAACAATTGCCCAAGCAGTTTCTGAGCCTGGATGGGGATGAAAGTCTGCTTGAAGCGACTATTTCGCGTTTATACCCCTTGATTTCAAGAGATGATGTATGGGTTGTCACCAACGAAAAGCATGCAAATGGCGAGGCGTATGCGGTATTGCGGGATTTGCACACCATTTTGGAGCCGTGCGGACGCAATACAGCGCCAGCGATCGCTTTGTCGGCAGCGTTGTTGATGGAGAACACACAGTCCGATCCCGTGATGCTGGTATTGCCCGCGGACCATCTGATTCGCGATGTCGCGTCTTTTCATGCGGCGCTCAATACGGCCGTTGATGCGGCAAAGCAGGGCGCCCTGGTGACCTTTGGCATCCAGCCTGAGTATCCGGAAACCGGGTTCGGCTACATTCAGGCAGATACGGAATCGGAATCGGATGGGGTCTATGCGGTGAAATGCTTTGTGGAAAAGCCCGATACGGATACCGCGCAAGGGTATCTCGATGCCGGTAACTATTACTGGAATTCAGGCATGTTTGTGTGGCGGGCATCAACGCTGCTGGATGAAGTGAAGCGTCGTTTGCCTGAAATATGGTGCGTGCTGGAGGCCATGCGGCAACGTTGGCGGCAAGGGGAACCCTGGCAGGAAGTTGTGCGTCATGGTTTTCCGGATATGCCGGATATTTCCATTGACTATGGCATCATGGAAAAATCGGATTGCGTGAAGCTTGTGCCTTGCGATATCGGCTGGTCCGATGTGGGTAGCTGGGATGCCGTGTATGATATTTCCAAAAAGGATACGTCTGGCAATGCTATCTCCGGCGATGTGTTGCAGACAGGTTGCAGCAATAGCCTGTTGCGAAGTCAGACGCGCTTGCTTGCGGCGGCAGGGCTGGAGGATGTTATTGCCGTGGAAACGCCCGATGCAATTCTGCTGCTCAAACGCGGCAAGAGCCAACTGGTGCGTGATCTGGTGGCACAAATCAGGGCGCGGGGCAGCCGTGAACATATTGAGCATGTGACGGTGCAACGCCCATGGGGATGCTACACGGTTCTGGAAGGGACGAATGCCGGCTACAAATTGAAACATATTGAAGTGGCGCCTGACGCACGTCTGAGTTTGCAGGCGCACCAGCATCGCTCGGAACATTGGGTGGTCGTGTCTGGTACGGCCACGGTGACGCGCGGTGATCATACATTTACGGTTGCCAAAAATGAGAGTGTCTATATTCCGATTGGAGAGAGGCATCGTCTGGAAAATCGTGGGAAATTGCCACTGCATATCGTGGAAGTACAAGCGGGCGAATACCTGGGCGAGGATGATATCGAGCGTTTCGATGATGATTATGGGAGAGAATAGGCCATGAAAAAATGCGCATTAATTACCGGAATAACCGGGCAGGACGGTTCCTATCTGGCGGAGTTGCTGCTGGATAAGGGGTACGAGGTGCATGGCATCAAGCGGCGGACGTCGCTGTTCAATACGGACCGTATCGACCACCTTTACCGCGATCCGCACGAATCGGACCAGCGTTTTGTGCTGCACCATGGCGACATGACCGATTCCTCCAGCCTGATTCGCATCATCCAGCAGGTGCAGCCGGATGAAATCTACAATCTGGCAGCCCAGAGCCATGTGGCGGTATCGTTCGAGGAGCCGGAATATACGGCTGATTCGGATGCCATCGGTGCTCTGCGGTTGCTGGAGGCTATCCGTATGCTGGGGCTGGAGAAGAAGACACGTTTCTATCAGGCATCCACGTCTGAGTTGTATGGCAAAGTGGTGGAGACGCCACAGTCCGAGACCACACCATTTCATCCACGCAGTCCGTATGGCGTGGCCAAGATGTATGCCTACTGGATTACCGTGAACTATCGCGAGGCCTATGGTTTGTATGCCTGTAACGGCATTTTGTTCAACCACGAATCACCGGTTCGGGGTGAAACATTTGTCACGCGCAAGATCACCCGCGCGCTGGCGCGCATCAAACTGGGGCTGCAGGACTGTCTCTATCTTGGCAACATGAACGCTTTGCGCGACTGGGGCCATGCCCGCGACTATGTCCTGATGATGTGGATGATGCTGCAACAGGATGCGCCGGACGATTTCGTGATTGCCACCGGTGAGCAGCATTCGGTGCGGGAGTTCGTCGATGCCGCTGCTGGTGAACTGGGAATACACATGACCTGGCAGGGCGAGGGCGTGAATGAAACCGGAACCGATCAGGATGGGCGGGTTATTGTGCGGGTGGACCCGCGCTATTTCCGTCCGGCAGAGGTGGAGACATTGCTGGGCGATCCCTCCAAAGCGAAGCGGAAGCTCGGCTGGGAACCCGCCATTCGTTTTGAGGAACTGGTGGCGGAAATGGTGCGTGAGGATCTGAAGGGTGCGGAGCGGGACGAACTATGTAAACGTGAGGGGTACAAGGCCCCGGAACACCATGAATAAGACGGCATCCCGTCAAACAGCTCTGATTTGCGGCGTTTCCGGACAGGATGGCGCCTGGCTTGCCCGTCTGCTGCTGGACAAGGGATACAGGGTGGTTGGCACGGCCCGGGATGCGCAGATCAGTCATTTCGGCAACCTGGCACATCTGGGTATCAGGGAGGGTGTGGAAACTGTGTCCATGTCCCTGACCGACTTTCGCAGCGTCATTCAGGTGCTGGACCGGGTACGGCCCGATGAGGTGTACAACCTGGCGGGGCAGAGTTCCGTCGGTCTGTCCTTCCAGCAACCGGTGGAGACGCTGGAAAGCCATGCCACCGGAACCTTGAATCTGCTGGAAGCCATCCGCTTCATGGGTCGGCCCATGCGGCTGTACAATGCCTGTTCGGGCGAATGTTTTGGTGATACCGGAGATTCACCTGCCGACGAAAACACACCGTTCCGGCCACGCAGCCCCTATGCCGTCGCCAAGGCCACATCCTTCTGGGAAATCGCCAATTACCGGGACGCTTACGGACTTTATGCCTGCTCCGGTATTTTGTTCAATCACGAATCACCACTGCGGCCGGAGCGATTCGTCACCCGGAAAATCGTATCCGCGGCTGTCCGAATTGCCGGGGGAAGCACGGAAGCCCTGTGTCTGGGCAATCTGGAAGTAGCGCGCGACTGGGGCTGGGCACCGGAGTATGTGGACGCGATGTGGCGTATGCTGCAACAGGAAGAGGCAGATGATTACGTGATCGCTACCGGTGAGAGTCATACGCTGGAGGAATTCGTAGCCGAGACTTTTCGTTGCGTGGGGCTGGACTGGCATGATTATGTGGAGATTGACCAGTCCCTGTTTCGTCCTTCGGAAATCATGTATGGATGCGGCAATCCGGTGAAGGCGAAAAGGGAGCTGGGATGGGAGGCGGCATCGCGCATGCCGGATGTGGTCCGGATGATGGTGGAGGCGCAGAAAGACAGGAACGGCCCGTGACCGCCCCTCACGCCTCACGCCTCACATTTAGCCTGCATTATTCACAAGTGCTGCCACGTCCTTGCCTGTTCCCTTGCCCGCAACGAATCCTTTCTCCCCCAAGGGATATTCTCTTGCACAATACCCCAGGGTACCCTCTCTGCTGCAAGCGGCATTCACCTTGGCGCAATTCATCTGATCAGGCGTTCGTAAGCACCGCTACACCCTTCCTCGCAAGTATCCGTTGCGAACAAAGGGTCGGCGCTGCGATTTATGAATAATGCAGGCTGACTCCAGGATTTATATCGCCGGTCATCGCGGCATGGTGGGTTCGGCCATTGTCCGCAGGCTGCGAAAGGAAGGGTACGGCAACCTGATCCTGCGCACATCGAACGAACTGGACTTACGTAATCAGGCTGCGGTGGGTGTGTTTTTTGTTGAAGAAAAGCCCGAGTATGTTTTTTTGGCCGCAGCCAGGGTTGGTGGTATCCATGCCAACAATACATATCCCGCTGATTTTATTCGCGACAATCTACAAATCCAGACCAACGTGATTGATGCGGCCTGTCAAAATAAGGTCAGGAAACTGTTGTTTCTGGGTTCGTCCTGTATTTATCCGAAGATGGCACCGCAGCCATTGCGTGAAGAATACCTGCTCACGGGATCGCTGGAACCGACCAATGAATGGTACGCCATCGCCAAGATTGCCGGCATCAAGATGTGTCAGGCGTATCGGCGGCAATACGGATTCGATGCAATATGTGCCATGCCAACCAACCTGTACGGGCCGAACGACAACTTCGATCTGGAAACATCGCATGTACTACCGGCCATGATCCGAAAGTTTCATGAGGCCAGAGAGCGGAAGGATAATCAGGTGGTGCTTTGGGGAACGGGTAGCCCAAGACGCGAATTCCTGCATGTGGACGATCTGGCCGATGCCTGCCTGTTTCTGATGGCGTTGGACTCCTCGCATCTCACCCCTCACCCCTCACGGCTCTTTAACATTGGCGTGGGTGAGGATGTGACGATTCGCGAATTGGCTGAACTGGTGCAGGGAATTGTCGGGTTCGAAGGGGAAATCGTCTGGGATGACAGTAAACCGGATGGAACCCCGAGGAAGTTGATGGATGTGTCCCGCCTGCACGGCCTGGGCTGGCAGGCGAAGACTCCGTTAACCGGGGGTATTGCGGACGTTTATCGCTGGTATTGTCAGTCCTGCCATTCTCCCTCTGGAACACTGTAAATCAGTTATAGAGGGTACTTGCCATAGTATGTTCAATCTGTGAACATACGCTGCATGGTGAATGAAGCAGATATCGCGCTACACTATAAACTGATGAAATTAATCAATGAACGCCCTGAAATAAGCCAGCGCGAACTGGCCGCCGAGATGGGTCTCTCGCTGGGTAAGGTCAACTACTGCCTGAAGGCATTTGTGAGCAAAGGGCTGGTCAAGGTCAACAACTTCCGCCGCAGTGACAACAAGCTGGCTTATGCCTATCTGTTGACGCCGAAAGGTATCGAAGAGAAGGCGCGGGTGACAGTGCGTTTCTTTAGACGTGTGGAGGCGGAATACGAAACGTTAAAACAGGAAGTTGCCCACCTGGACAGGCAACAGAATTCCCCGCCTGATGCAGGTGGGATTCCACCGGAAATAGTGGAGAAGATATGTGCATCGCTTCCGGATGTGATGGCTGTATATCTCTTCGGTTCCGCTGCATCCGGCAAGATGCATCCTGAGAGCGATATTGATATGGCTGTTCTGGCGGATTCACCCATTGATCCGGAACATCTGTGGAAATTGGCACAGGATATTGCCGTCATGCTGGGTGTGGAGGTGGTCCTCATTGATTTGCGTCAGGCATCCACAGTGATGCGTATGCAGGTTGTCGAGGGTGGGAAACGGCTTTCTTGCCGCGATCAGGCGGCATGCGATGCTTTTGAGGATTTTGCCTTCTCAGACTTTGCTCGCTTGAATGAGGAAAGAGCCGGTATTCTGGAGGATGTTGAACGGCGGGGCGTTGTTTATGGAAAATAAAACAATAGATGAGGCTCTCTTTCAATGGAAACGCATAATGGCTATGCCTGAAGCCGGTTGGGAAAAATATATATTCAAGAGGCTGGGGGATTTCTGTAGAAATATTGATGATTGGCATGACGATGAGAAGTGGAATGGCCATATGACCCCCAAAATTTGGAGGCTGGATTATCATGGATAAACTCATTGAACAACGCCGCGATGCCATTTTGGCTATCGCCGAACGCCATGGTGTAACAGATGTGCGAATCTTTGGTTCAATGGCGCGCGGGACGGCTGGCGAAGAAAGTGATGTGGACATTCTGGTGCGCCCGCTACCGGGAACAAGCCTGTTTGATTTGGGTGGCCTGGTCATGGATGTTCAGGAATTACTTGGAAGGCATGTGGATGTGGTTTCTGAACGTGCATTGCATCCGGCTATGCGCGAGCAGGTATTGCGAGAGGCGCTTCC
>BTQQ01000096.1:0-6654 GCA_036985955.1 Zetaproteobacteria bacterium
AACGCGCAGCCGGCATAAAACCGGGTCGCCTCCTCGGAGCCGACCGGCAGATAATTGATGAGGATTTCCGCGCCGGATTCCTTAAGCACCCGAACGATTTCTTCTTCGCCGGGTTCCGGCTTATCGGCCAGCATAAAGGTACGTTTCTCGTCATAATTCTTCATGTGGTCCGAAAATCCGTCCAGAATTCTGCCCATCCGTACAATGACACCGGACTCGGGGATTTCGGAACAGAAAACGGCCGTGCAGTTGGGGGCGGAAAAAATGGCCTTGTTCACATCGACGCCGACTTTGCGTTTGTCGATATCGAAGGCTGCAACGGCCTCGATATCGCCAGGTTTGTACCCGCCAATCTCCCAATGCATCAGACCAATGGCGTTTTTCGGGGACTTTTCCCGGTAGTAGTGGATGCCCTGTATCAGGGAGCTGGCACAGTTTCCAACCCCGACAATAGCGACCTTGATGTTCTTCATCTTTTTTATTTCCTTTTATATTCTCGTCGATAAATACGGTTCTTTTCGAACCCACCCGTTCCGGTCGTTGGGTTCCAACGCTTGTTACACACTTGAACCACGGAAATCAACGCACAATTTCCCATGAGGCACCATGTCCTTGAGCAACATGGCGGTATTGTAGAAGCTGATAAACCGCAACAGGCTGATCTGGTGCTGACCGAACGGTTTTTGAATTTAGCACATCTCTATCAGTGTGCATAGATCACGGGCTCAGCAAAATATGCCGGGCGCTTGCTCTCTACCTGTTTGAGGCCTATCATTCGCAACGTTGAAAGTGAGCTGCGGCTCGCTTTTTTGTTTTTTGGAGCAAGCTGAATTGATTGAAGATCGTATCCTGGACATGTTGATACCCATTGCCCATGAAATGGGCGTGGATGTGTTAAAGGTTAGCCTGGGTGGAGGTGACCATCAGCAATTGCTTCGGGTTATTGTTGATCAGGCAGGCGGTGTTTCCTTTGAGAGTGTGGAGAGGATCAGCCGGGCCTTGTCTCTTTTGCTCGATGCGGAGGATATAATACGAGGGCGTTATCGTCTGGAGGTGAGTTCGCCGGGACTGAACTGGCCATTGGAAAGCGAGGCGGATTTTAACCGGCATACAGGCGAGATGTTGCAGGTGTGTTATGAAGACGGATCGAGCCTCACGGGAG
Source organism: Zetaproteobacteria bacterium (assembly GCA_036985955.1). Lineage (GTDB taxonomy): Bacteria > Pseudomonadota > Zetaproteobacteria > Mariprofundales > Mariprofundaceae > JAUZQZ01. The sequence continues at coordinate 1,163 of BTQQ01000096.1, forward strand.
AGAACCTTGGCCCCTGCGAGAGCGGTGTCCGCATTCGGAATGCAGACGGGAACGAACAGGATATTGACGTGCGTGAGGTGGCTAAAATTGTACGTGCGGTCGAATGGAATCGTGCCAGTACGCTGAAAAAGAAGAAAAAACAAGGCAAGTGAGGAAATATTAATGGATGTCCAGATGTTGCAGGTTGCACAAGCCGTAGCGCGTGAAAAAGGCGTTGAAGAAGAGCTGGTGATTGATGCGATGGAGCAGGCTATCAAAACAGCCGCCCGACGCACTTATGGCGATAAGCATGTGGAAACCAAGATTGACCGCGAAACCGGGGCGATGGAACTTTACCATGTGCGCACGGTTGTTGAGGAAGTAGAAGACGAACTCAATGAGTTGACACTTGAAGAAGCCAGGGAACTGGATGCAAATGCGGAAATCGGCACCGAATTCAAGGAATCCCTTCCACCCATTGAGTTGGGCCGTATTGCTGCCCAGACAGCCAAACAGGTCATCAACCAGAAAATCCGGGAAGCTGAACGCGATCGAGTGGTAGCCGAATACGAGCCTCGCGTGGGTGAGCTGATTACCGGCATCGTCAAGCGTGTTGAGCGTGGAAATGTCTATGTCGATCTGGGGCGGGGTGAGGCGGTGATGTACCGCGAGGATCTGTTGCCGCGTGAGTCCTACCGTCAGGGAGATCGGGTGCGCGCCTATCTGCGTGAAGTTCGCAACCAGCCCAAAGGTCCGCTGGTGTTTGTATCGCGTTCGGATGCGGGCATGGTACAGCGCTTGTTCGAGCAGGAAGTGCCGGAGATTGCCGATGGGCTGGTGACGATTCAGGCCATTGCCCGTGATCCGGGTTCACGCACCAAGATTGCCGTCATCTCGAATGATGCCGGCGTTGATCCTGTCGGTGCCTGCGTGGGCATGCGCGGTGCGCGCGTACAGGCGGTCGTGAATGAATTGCACGGTGAGAAGATCGACATTATCGAATGGACGCCGGACATGGTGACCTTTGTGGTGAATGCATTGGCTCCGGCCGAGATTGATCGTGTGTTGGTGGATGAAGAAAATAACACCATTGAGGTTGCCGTAGCCGAAGATCAGCTGGCGATTGCGATTGGACGCAGGGGACAGAATGTCCGTTTGGCTTCCGAGTTGACCGGCTGGAGTATTGAAATTATGACTGCCGGTGAGGAACGCGAGAAGCGCGCTTCCGAAATTGATGCGGCCAAGGCTATGTTCCAGGAAGCGCTTGATATCGATGAAGACTTTGCCACATTGCTTTGTAATGAGGGGTTTGTTTCTCTGGAGAACCTTGCCTACTGCGCAGCTGAAGAATTGGCAGCCATCGATGCACTGGATGAGGAAACCGCGCACGAATTACAAAACCGCGCACGAAATGTTCTTTTGCAGCAGGAGCTTGGTAGAAACGAACGAGCAGAAATTGAAGATAGTCTGCTGCAATTGCCGGATATGACCAATGAGTTGGCTGATCAACTTGCCGTTCGCAAGATTGGCAATGCGGAAGCGCTGGCTGATGCTGCGGTGGATGATCTGGAAGGCGTGGAAGGCATTTCCCGTGAACAACTGGAGGCGTTAATCCTTGCTGCCAGGGAGGCGTGCGGCTGGTTTGACTGAAGTAGCGAAGGTGCAGCGGCGTTGTGTTAGCTGCCGGCAATCGCGTAGCAAAAGTGATATGATGCGTCTGGTATGCGATGAGGAAGGCTCGGTGTGGCCTGATGTGCTGCAGAAAGCGCCTGGCCGGGGCGCATACGTGTGTTGGGGCAAATGTTTGAACCATTTGCAGGACAGGCATTTGCGTGCGGCATGGAAAGGCAGGATGTCCGGGATGGATCAGGCGAAGGCGTTGCGCCAGCGTTCGGCGGTGGCGCTTTTACGTTTGTGTCGGCAATATGTGCGCCGCGTGCGCCATAGCGTAAACATTGGGCGTGATGCCGTAATGCATCGTATGTGGGTTCACACACCAATGCTGATTGTGCTGGCAATGGATGCTGGTGAGGCGTTGAAGCGCCAGATACGTCAGGCTTGCGCCAAGCGTGAAGGCGCAGGACTGAAAACGGCATGTAATTCCTTTGGGAGTTCAGCTTTGTTGAGTGAGTTCCTGGAGAGAGAGAAGGTATCGGTGTTGGCGATGGATGATACGCCGGTAAGTGAAAAGTGGTTGCAATACTGCATATGGTATGAGCAACTATTGAAAACGGAGTAAGCTACAAATGGCGAAAATACGCATCCTTGATCTGGCTAAGGAACTCAATATAGAAGTTTCCGAATTGCAGTCTGTTGCAGGCAATTGCGGCGTGGTGGTTAGTGGCCCCACGAATATGCTAACGGCAGAAGACCGTGAGAAAATATCCAAAGCGCTTCGTCAAGGTGGCCAAAAGACTGTATCCGCCAAACCCGGAAGCCGTACACTGAAGCTGAACAAGCCTCTTGTGGCGGGCCAGGGCAGGACTGGGTTCAAGACGGGCGGCAGAGGGCATACTGTTCAGGTTGAAGTCAGGCGTACGGCTCGGCGTACGGCAACCTCGGTCGCATCGCCACAGCGTTCCGGTACTACTTCCGGACCTGCTGAATCTCCGGCTCAGCGTGCTGCGAAAGCAGTTGAAGCCAAACAGGGAAGCTCTGTACCCAGAGGATCAGGTACGGAAAGGGCGCCGACAACAAACAGGCCTCATGGCAGGCCACAGCCTTCGGGCAGGAAACCTATGACTGGTGGCGCTCGTACAGGTGGGCCACGCACGACCATTCGCCGTGGACCGACGCCAGCCCAGATTGCGGCAGCCAAGGCGCCGAGGTCATCTCTGAAGGACATTGAAGCAAGCATTAGAAACGAACGATCGGGACGCAGTAAACGCCCACAACAAGGCACAAAGCCCACTGTACCATCTACCAGAAGAGCACCTTCCGTTGCTGTTGCACCGGAAATGCCGGGAGCACCGGGGGGGCAACGCCGTGGGCCACAGAGACCGCAGGGCATCTTTAAGCGGCGGCGTTTATCTCCGGCTGAGAAGGCTGCACGCCGCGCCTATGCGGAAAAGCGTCACGAGGTGTTGACGGAAGAAGAGGAAGAGCGGATGGCGCGTCTGGCCCGTGGGGGCCGCCGCAGAACCACCATTACCAAGGATGATGCAGATTTCGTGGTGCGTGAAGTTGAAGTGCCTGAAACTATTATCGTATCTGAACTGGCGAGTCGCATGGCCATCAAGGGCGCGGATGTGGTCAAAACCCTTTTCACCATGGGTGTTACCACGACCGTGAATGAAAGTGTCGATGCGGATACAGCCATATTGATTGTCGAAGAATTTGGCCACAAACCTAAACGGATTAATGAATCTGCCGTTGAAGATGTGCTGATTGATGCGACAGAGGATGATGAGTCCCTATTGCAGCCAAGGCCGCCAGTGGTGGTGGTGATGGGGCATGTTGATCATGGCAAGACCTCAATTCTGGATGCGCTGCGCAAGGCCAACGTGGCTGAAGGCGAGGCCGGCGGCATCACCCAGCACATTGGCGCCTACATGGTGAAGGTGGAAAGCGGGGAGCGTGTTGTCTTCATCGATACCCCGGGGCACGAGGCATTCACCGGTTTACGTGCCCGTGGCGCCAAGCTGACCGATGTGGCCGTTTTGGTTGTTGCCGCTGATGATGGCGTCAAGCCGCAAACAGTGGAGGCGATTAATCATGCGCGTGCCGCCGGAGTACCCATCATCGTGGCCGTGAATAAAATGGATAAGGAAGGCGCTGATCCGGAAATGGTTAAGCGTCAAATGGCCGAGCACGAGATTGTGCCCGAGGATTGGGGTGGCGATACGATGTTTGTCAATGTATCGGCCAAGACTGGTGATGGGCTGGACGATTTACTTGAGATGCTGGCATTGCAAACCGAGGTTCTTGAATTGAAAGCCAATCCGGATCGGCGTGGCCGCGGCGTGGTGATTGAATCACGGCTGGATAAAGGCCGTGGTCCGGCAGCAACGGTGCTGGTACAAAATGGAACCTTTAAAGCAGGCGATATCGTCGTGGTTGGATTAGTTATGGGACGCATTCGTGCGATCGTGGATGAGAACGGAGTACAACACCGCACAGCAGGTCCATCCATTCCATTTGAATTGTTGGGGTTGGACTCGGTACCTGAAGCGGGACAGGAAATCGTCGTGGTTGAAAATGATCGTCAGGCACGTGAGATTATCAGTTACCGTAAGGATATGCAGCGGCAAACCAGCGCCAGTCAACAAAAGGCTGTCAGTATGGAAGATTTGTTTGCGGCAGCTCAAGGCGAAAACGCACAGGAAGTTAATGTACTGATCAAGGGTGATGTTACTGGCTCGGTTGAAGCCATGGCGGACTCCCTGGCCAAGGCCGGTACGGATGAAGTGCAGGTGAATGTTGTGCACCGGGCCATTGGTGGCATCACCGAATCGGATGTGATGCTGGCTTCGGCGTCGAATGCCATTATTATCGGTTTTAATGTTCGGCCTGAGACCAAGGCCAAGAAACTGGCTGAGGCCGAAGGCGTGGATGTGCGTTTCTACAAGGTCATCTACGATGCCATTGATGATATGAAGGCGGCGATGGCGGGTGTGTTAGCACCGGAAGAAAAAGAAAAAGTCATTGGCAGCGCCGAGGTGCGCGAGGTGTTCCAGACTCCGAAAGTCGGTGCCGTGGCCGGTTGCTATGTCAACGATGGTTTTGTTACCCGCGATGCCCACGTTCGCGTACTGCGTGAGAGCGTGTTGATTTATGACGGGAAACTGGCTTCACTGCGGCGTTTCAAAGATGATGTCAAAGAAGTAAAAAACGGGTATGAATGCGGTATCGGTGTCGAGAAGTTCAATGACATCAAGGCTGGGGACAGCTTCGAGTTTTACGTGATTGAGGAAGTTGCGGCCACGCTATAACCATGTCCAGATCGAATATAAGCCCCGCTCAGGCGCGTCTGCATACTGACATCAAACGGCTGCTTTCTACTCTGATGCAGCGCGATATTGCCGATCCGCGTTTGATTGGCACATGCATCACGCGTATTGAGCCTTCACATGGCGGCCAGTTCGTGCATGTATGGGTCCATAAATCCGGTGAATGCGATACGGATGTATGTATAGATCGCCTGAATCATCTTGCTTCTCATTTTTCCCATGAATTACGCCGGGCCATGCCGAAACGACGCTTGCCAAAACTGCTGTTCTGCTGGGATAGATCGATAGAAGACGGCGGCGACATGATTCGATTGCTGCATTCGCTGGAAGAGAAATCGGCATGACGGATTGGGATCAAGCCTGTGAAGCGATTCGTGCGGCGCGCAGTATTGTGCTGACCACCCATTGCAGTCCCGATGGTGATGGTATTGGTTCCCAGCTTGCCTTGTACCACGCGCTTAAGGATACGGGCAAAAATATTTACATGCACAACCGCGATGGCGTTCCCCGCATCTATCATTTTTTACCGGGATCGGATGCCATCACTGAAGGTGAGAATTTTAC
>BTQQ01000097.1:0-6639 GCA_036985955.1 Zetaproteobacteria bacterium
GTTCGAGTCCCTGAAGCGCCACCATTTTCCTGCTATCCTTTTCCTGATGGATATATCCCGAACTATTCATAAATACTGTCGTGCCCTTGCTTGTCCCTTTGCCCGCAACGAATCCCTCGTCGGTCGTCCGTATGCATGGCTACGGTCTCCTTCCTCGGAATCCATTGCGAACAAAGTTCCTGTGCAATCATCACGGCGATTTATGAATAGTTCGGGATAGGAAGATTATGACAGTTCTTTATTACATCCACGATCCGATGTGTAGCTGGTGCTGGGCCTTCCGGTCGGTCTGGGACGAGGTGCAACGCCGGTTGCCGGAAACTGTTTCCGTTACATACTTGCTTGGCGGTCTGGCACCGGATTCCGATGCGCCAATGCCTGAAAGCATGCGGAGAGAAATCCAGAGACACTGGAAAACGATTCAGCAGCGCGTTCCGGGAACCCGGTTCAATTTTGATTTCTGGCGGGTATGTACACCCAGGCGTTCCACGTATCCGGCATGCCGTGCTGTTATTGCCGCAAGAAAGCAAGATCCGGCAATGGAAGATGTGATGATTCTGTCCATTCAGGATGCCTATTACCTTCAGGCGCGCAACCCTTCGGATGATGATGTTTTGATTGATCTGGCTGAGCATCTGGGGTTGGATGCCGAGCAGTTTCGCAGAGATTTGAATACACCGGAAACTCAGCAACAACTCGCCGATGAGATTCATCTGAGTCAATCCATTGGTGTGCAGGGATTTCCAAGTTTAATTCTGAAGAAAAAGAAAAGCCTCCGGGCTATCCGGATTGATTACAACGATGCAGAGATGATATTACAGCAAATACACGATTAGCCCATTTTCCTTTACTACTTTGGAAATCTGCTATAGTTACCGTATTGCTTTGGAGGTACAGCATGAAAAAGATACTGATTGGCGCTGCTGCGCTACTCGTCATTACTATCGGGGTGTCCGTCTATGTTCTCTCATCTCTCGATGACATCGTGAAAGATGCGATTGAAACCTATGGGTCGGAGGCAACCCAAACACAAGTGAGCGTTGCTGATGTGAAAATAGCGGTAAAATCCGGGGATGGTACGATTCGTGGTCTCAAGGTGGCAAATCCCAAGGGGTTCAGCGATCCAAATATCTTTGAACTGGGCATGATTAGTGTCAAAATCAATACGGATACGGTAATGCAGAACCCTATTATCATTAATAAAGTCACGATCCGTTCTCCGTCGGTGTTTTATGAAATCAATCAATCCGGTGTTTCCAATGTAGATGTATTGAAGAAGAATTTAGGTAAAATCGGTGGTGCTTCGGGAAGTGTGGATAAAAGTGAAGGTGGTGAGCCACTCAAGATGATTATCCGCAAACTGGTGGTCGAGGGCGGAAAGGCCAGGGTGAGAATCGCAGCCCTCGGCAACAAAGAACAGAATGTAGCCATTCCCCGCATCCAGCTTACCGATGTGGGCAAGAAAAGCGGCGGTGTAACGGCCGCCGAGGTAGCGCAGATTCTGGGTAAACATCTGGTCAAGAACGTCAAGGGTTCGGTGGTCAAACTGGGCGTGCAGCAATACCTAGGAAAATCCGCGGATATGTTTAAAAAAGGGGCACTGGGTAAAATTGGTGGCGGACTGGGTGGTGCTGCCGGAAATGTCGGCGGAAAGGTTGGAGGCACCCTGAAAGGCCTGTTGGGGAATTAAATAACGTTTTGACGTTAAAGCGCTAAAGTACTAAAATATTCACAATAGCTTAATAGTACATATAAAAGCAGTCTGAAGGTTGGGATGTATAAATTACTGGATGATGGGCGTTTTGGTGAAGCTAAAGATGCGTATATGGCCGGAAATTTTGGCAAGGCGCTGGAAATATTCTCACAACTTGCTCAGGAAGGAGATAGTCACGCCCAGTTTAAGTTGGGTGTAATGTACTTTTATGGCCGTGGAGCACAACAGAACCTCCGAGAGGCCGCCAGATGGAATCAAAAGGCAGCTGAGCAAGGCTATGCCGCAGCCCAGTATAATATGGGTGTTATGTATGAGCACGGATATGGGGTAGAATATGATGGTTGCAAAGCTTTCAGGTGGTATCAACAGTCAGCCAAACGAGGCCTGGCAGATGCCCAGTTCAAGCTTGGCAATATGTATTACAATGGCTTGGGAGTTTCGCGAGATAAAATTGAAGCAGCCTCGTGGTACCGAAAGGCAGCGGAGCAAAATTACGCGGTGGCCCAATACAACCTGGGTGTGCTATATGAGCAGGGATGGGGCGTACCAAAAGACTACGCCGAAGCCGCGAAATGGTATCAGAAGGCTGCCGAACAGGGTGTAGCTATGGCTCAGTTTAATCTGAGCACAATGTATGAGGAAGGGCGCGGAGTGCCGCAAGATATCCTTCATGCGTATATGTGGAACAATAGAGCTGCGAAGCAAGGCATAGCAGCCGCACAGTTCAATCTGGCAAACAGATATTATCACGGTCGGAATACTCCTCATAATTATCCAGAAGCTGTCAAATGGTACCAGGCGGCAGCTTTGCAGGAATATACCGAGGCTCAATTCAATCTTGGTGTCATGTATGCCAAGGGCGCTGGCGTTACCAGAAATGATGAGTTGGCCGTAGACTGGTTCTATGCTGCTGGCCATTCTTTTTTGAAGCAGGGCAAACGGGGTCGGGCCATCGACGCCCGTGAAGCCATTGAGAAGGTGGTGCATGACCATCTCCTCGCCAAGCAGTTGCTGGAGGAAATCAACGAATCAGACAAAGTACATACCGACGAACCTCATACTAAATGGGATCCACAGACCTTGCTCATGTCTTTGGGCTGTTTCTGGATCGCGACGGATGAGCTTCCTGCCAGCATTGCTTGATAACGAAACAGGAATGAAAGGGCTTCGGCCTCAGGCACGTTCCGTTATTGTCCTGCCGGTAATACCGGAACAGGGAGAGCGCTGTGTTTATTTCACCGTTAATATCCTAAATTCGGTGCCAGCCAGCGCTCGGCTTCCCCGATACTCATATCCTTGCGTCTGGCGTAATCTTCCACCTGATCACGGTTGATTTTTCCAACGGTGAAGTAGCGCGATTCGGCGTTAGCAAAATAAAGGCCGGAGACGGCGGCGGTTGGCAGCATGGCATAGCTTTCGGTCAACCCCATACCGATGTTGTTCTCCACATCCAGTAACTTCCACAATGTGCCTTTTTCGGTGTGTTCCGGGCAGGCGGGATAACCGGCGGCAGGGCGGATGCCCTGATATTTCTCACGAATCAGATCATCATTGCCCAGATGTTCATTGGCTGCATAACCCCAATATTGCCTGCGCACATCGCGGTGAAGCATCTCGGCCAATGCCTCGGCCAGCCGGTCAGCCAGCACCTTCACCATGATGGCGGAGTAGTCATCATGTTCCGCTTTATATGCCCTGGCTTTTTCTTCTGCACCAAAGATACCGACAGCGAATGCCCCGAGATGATCGGGTGCATTGGAGGAAACGAAGTCGGCCAGGCACAGATTGGCGCGTGTATCCTTTTTGTCGGTTTGCTGGCGCAGGAAATGGAAGCGGGCGGCGGGGGTGGTTCGGGCTTCATCGTTGTAAACAATAATGCTGTCATCATTGGTTGAAACGGCCGGGAACAGCCCGAATACTGCGCGGGCTTCGAACCATCCTTCGGCAATGATTTTATCCAGCCATTCCTGTGCTTCATCGAATAATTTTTTTGCTTCTTTACCCTTGTGCGGATCATTCAGAATACGTGGATAGGCACCGTTTAGCTCCCATGCGCCGAAGAATGGCGACCAGTCAATAAACTCACGAATATCCGTCAACGGAATATCCCGCAGCGCATGGATACCCGGCTGTTGCGGGGCAGGGGGAATAGTGGCCGCATCGATTTTCACGCTATTGGCACGGGCATCGGCAAGGGTGAGCCAGTTGGTTTGCTGCTGGCGTCCAAGGTAGCGTTCGCGCACCGCATCATATTCCTCTCGGGTTTTCTTAACGAAGGCATCCCTGTTGGCTTCGGAAATCAGGTTTTGCGCCACGCCAACGGCGCGTGAGGCATCCTTCACCCAGATCAGGGGGTGTTCGTATTCCGGCACGATTTTGACTGCCGCATGTGCTTTGGACGTGGTTGCGCCGCCAACCATGACCGGCGTGGTAAAACCCAGACGCGTCATCTCTTTGGCGATATGCACCATTTCATCCAGGCTTGGTGTTATCAGGCCGGAGAGTCCAATAATGTCCACCTTATGCTTTCTGGCTTCTTCCAGAATGGTACTGGCTGACACCATCACGCCCAAATCAATCACCTCGAAATTGTTGCATTGCAGCACTACGCCGACGATGTTTTTGCCGATGTCGTGGACATCACCCTTAACCGTCGCCATTAGCACCGTTCCGTTGCTGGACGTACCCCCGACTTTTTCCGCATCGATATATGGCAACAGCACGGCCACGGCTTTCTTCATTACGCGCGCTGATTTTACCACCTGAGGCAGGAACATCTTGCCATCGCCGAACAGGTCACCGACCACGTTCATGCCACTCATCAACGGGCCTTCAATTACCTCGATGGGCTTGTCAAATTGTAAACGGGCTTCTTCGGTATCCGCCTCGACCCAGGCGTCAATACCTTTGACAAGCGCATGTTCCAGCCGTTTGGCAACGGGTAGTTTGCGCCATTCGTCATCGGCTTTTTTGGTCTGCGTGCCGTCACCACGGTAGTTGTCCGCAATGTCCAGCAGCTTTTCCGTAGCATCAGGGGAGCGGTTCAATACGACATCTTCCACCGCATCCCGTAATTCTTCCGGCAAATCGTCGTACACGGCCAATTGCCCGGCATTGACGATGCCCATATCCATGCCCTGTTTGATGGCATGGTAGAGAAACACGGAATGAATGGCCTCACGTACCGGGTTGTTGCCGCGGAAGGAGAAGGATACATTGGATACGCCACCGGATACCCGTGCATGTGGTAGGTTCTTCTTGATCCAGCCCGTAGCTTCAATGAAATCCACGGCATAGTTGTTGTGTTCCTCAATGCCGGTGGCAATGGCGAAGATGTTTGGATCAAAGATGATGTCCTCAGGTGGAAAGCCGCAGTGCTCGGTTAGAACTTTATACGAACGTTCACAAATGCGAATCTTGCGTTCAAAGGTGTCCGCCTGCCCCTTCTCGTCAAAGGCCATGATAATGGCCGCTGCTCCGTATTTACGCAGGAGCTTTGCATGTTCAACAAACTTTTCTTCTCCTTCCTTGAGCGAAATGGAGTTGACCACCCCTTTGCCCTGAATACATTTCAATCCAGCCTCAATAATTTCCCATTTGGAGGAATCGAGCATCACCGGCACCTTGGAAATGTCCGGTTCGGAGGCGATAAGATTCAGGAACGTAGTCATCGCATGAACGCCGTCGAGCATGGCTTCATCCATGTTTACATCAATCACCTGTGCACCGTTTTCAACCTGCTCGCGGCAGACATCCAGCGCCGTGGCGTAGTCGCCATCCATCACCAGCCGTTTGAAACGGGCGGAACCGGTGACATTGGCGCGTTCGCCCACATTGACGAACAGGGAGTCTTTGCCGATATGCAGCGGTTCAAGACCTGAAAGCCGACATTCGACGGGAAGATCGGGCACTTGGCGCGGAGTGATCCCTTCCACGGCTTCCGCCATGGCTTTGATGTGTTCCGGCGTGGTGCCGCAGCAGCCGCCAATGATGTTCAGAAAGCCGGATTCGGCCCATTCGCGGATTTCCGCCGCCATATCCTGCGGCGTTTCATCATATCCCCCGAACGCATTGGGAAGCCCCGCATTGGGATGGGCATTGATATGGCAGGGTGCAATGTTTGAGAGTTCCTCAATGTATTGCCGCAGTTCCGCCGCGCCCAGTGCGCAGTTCAGACCAAAGGAAATTGGTTCGGCATGCGCCAGTGAATCGTAAAAGGCCGTCGCCGTCTGGCCGGAGAGCGTGCGGCCCGATGCATCGGTAATGGTGCCGGAAATCATGATGGGCAGCTCGATACCGGCATCTTCAAAGTATGATTTGACGGCAAAGACCGCGGCTTTGGCATTGAGCGTATCGAACACCGTTTCAATCAAAATAATGTCCGCACCGCCATCTACCAGTCCTTTTGTTGCCTCGGTATACGTATCCACCAGTTCATCAAAGGTGATGTTGCGGAAACCCGGATCATTTACATCCGGTGAAATAGAGCATGTACGCGAGGTCGGGCCGAGCACACCAGCAACAAAGCGTGGTTTGTCTTTCGTGGTTGCGGCATCGGCAGCAGTACGTGCCAGTTTTGCACCTTCCAGATTCAGCTCGTAGACCAGTTCCTCCATGCCGTAATCGGACATGGAGGCGGCATTGGAATTGAAGGTGTTGGTTTCGATGATGTCTGCCCCGGCATCGAGATAGGCTGCGTGGATATGGCGGATAATGCCCGGCTGCGTCAGGCTCAGGAGATCATTGTTGCCTTTCAGTTCGGAAGGCCAGTCGGCGAAACGCTCGCCGCGATAGTCCGTCTCTTCCAGTTTGTGCCGCTGGATCATTGTGCCCATGGCGCCATCCAGAATCAGGATGCGCTCGGCCAGCAGTTGCCGGAGTATAGATGATGGCGATTGTGTTTGCGTGTTCATGATGCTCCTTGG
>BTQQ01000098.1:0-6582 GCA_036985955.1 Zetaproteobacteria bacterium
TACTCATTGACATCACTCGATCATGCCTTCGATCGTCCCCGTCAACGCCGTTTCCACTAACGCCTGCTGGCGCCGCGCATGACGTTTGGCCGAACCTGCTGCGGGCGCGGCACCCGGCGATCTCGCCAGATGTTTAAGATGCTGCCCGGCTTGCAGGCATTGCTCCAGACGATAATCAATCTGAAACCAGGCACCCTGATTCTCCGGCTCTTCCTGCACCCACACCACTTCCGTCGTGGCGGCAAAAGCGACCAGTTGCGCCTTGAGTTCATCGTACGGGAAGGGATAAAGCCGCTCAATACGCACAATACCAACATCCGTGACTTCCTGCTTGCGCCGCGCCGCCAGCAGATCGTAGTACATCTTGCCGGAGCACAGTAGCAGACGGCGCGTACGGGAAGGCTCAATCACATCATCCGTTTCCGGCATCACAGGATAAAAGCGCCCATGTGCCAATGCATCCAGCGGCGAAAAAGATAGCTTTTGCCGCAACATACTCTTGGGTGCCATCATAATGAGCGGTTTACGCGTCCTGATCAGGGACTGTCTGCGCAGCAGGTGGAAAAGCTGTGCCGGCGTCGTTGGGTAAACCACTTGCATATTACTCTCGGCACACAATTGCAGATAACGCTCAAGCCTGGCTGAGGAGTGTTCCGCCCCCTGCCCTTCGTAGCCATGCGGCAGCCACAACACCAGTCCGCTCATGCGCCCCCATTTGGATTCTCCCGCTGCAATAAACTGATCAATGACCACCTGCGCATTGTTGGCAAAGTCACCATACTGCGCCTCCCATATCACCAGAGCTCGCGGCTCGGCCACTGAATAGCCATACTCAAAAGCCATGACGGCCTCTTCGGAAAGCATGCTGTCCACAACGACAAAGTGAGCCAAATCGCCATTTTCGGCCTGACGCAGGGGAACGAACTTTTTCCCTGTCTTGTAGTCATAAACAACCGCATGACGGTGAAAGAATGTGCCGCGCCCCGTGTCCTGCCCTGAAAGGCGCACCCAGCCGCCTTCATCCAGCAGTGCCGCATAGGCCATGCTCTCGGCACATCCCCAATCCACTGGCACCTTATCCGTCATCATCCGTATACGGGAATCAAAAATCTTCTTCACCTTCGGGTGCAGGGTAAAACCCTGTGGCACCGCGTGCGCTCTCTTTGCCAGCGCAGACAAACGCTCCGGTTCCACCGCCGTATCCGGCTCAGGCGCACCTTCCCGCACATATCCCTGCCAGCGCCCCTGCAAACTGTTGGGCGCGGCGGGCGGTGGTCTGTCCTTGTTGCGACGCACCTTCTCAAGACACTCACGGTAATCATGAATCTGGTCGTCCACGTCCTGATCGGAGAGCACGCCATCAGCCACCAGACGCTCACGATAACGCTGGAGGACATTGGGGTGCGTGGTAATTTTGCGGTACATCACCGGTTGCGTCACCATCGGCTCATCACCCTCGTTATGACCGTGGCGGCGGTAGCAAACTATGTCGATCACAATATCCGACTTGAATTGATAGCGATAATCCAGCGCAATTTGGGCCGCCAGCACCACCGCCTCGGGATCATCACCGTTCACATGCAGAATCGGAGCCTGCACCATTTTGGCAATATCGGTGCAATACAGCGTGGAACGGGCATCCAGAGGATTGGTGGTAAAACCAATCTGATTGTTCACCACAACATGAACCGTGCCGCCGGTACGAAACCCGTTAAGTTTGGACAGATTCAGCGACTCAGCCACCACCCCCTGCCCTGAGAATGCGGCATCGCCATGCACCAGAATGCTCATCACTTCCCGCCGCGACTGATCGCCACGCAGGCGTTGGCGCGCGCGCACACTGCCCAGAACTACGGGCGTAATAATCTCCAGATGCGAAGGGTTAAAAGCCAGAGACAAATGCAATGTGCCGCCCGGCGTTGGAATATCCGAGGAAAAACCCAGATGATATTTTACGTCGCCCAGTCCCGTTTGCTCTTCCTCGGAAAACACACCTTCGAATTCGGCAAGAATTTCAGACAGGGATTTTCCCAGCAGATTGGCCAGCACATTCAACCGCCCCCGATGGGCCATGCCGAGAATCACTTCCTTGGCACCCTTGCAACCGGCCTGCTGAAGCAACATATTGAGCATCGGAATCAGGCTCTCGCCACCTTCCAGTGAAAAACGCTTCTGCCCGGCATAGCGCGTATGCAGAAAATGCTCGAACTCGGCGGCACGCATGATCTTGCGGAATATCTGGATACGTATCTCATTATCGAAATTGGGAGTGGATCGAACCTTCTCCAGTCGTTCCTGCAGCCAGAGCTTCTGTGCTGAATCCGTGATATACAGAAATTCCGGCCCGATACAGCCGCTGTATGTCTGCTCCAGCATTTCAAGAATTTCACGCAACGGCAACACGGGTGGCGCAACCAGATCGCCGGTTGGGAATGGCACATCCATATCGGCTTCGGAAAGGCCATAGTACTTCGGGTCCAATTCAGGACTGGGTTGTGATGGATGCAGGTGCAGGGGATCCAGATTGGCATGCAAATGGCCATGCACGCGGTAACCATGAATCAGGTACAACGCACGGGACGGGTATTCAACGCCCCCAACCTCCGGTTCAGCAGTAGACTTTTGTCCCTGCACCTGCCCTCGTGGCTGCCTCTGCCGAAAGCGGGCCTCAACCTGCCGCCGTGAGGGGGTCACCGCTTCCTCCCGCATGCCGCGAAAGCGTTCAGCCCAGGCATGTGGTACTGAATCCGGATTGCTCAGATAATCTTCATACAACGATTCCACCCAGGCTGCATTCACACCGCCCAGATCGGCGTCCTGTTCGATCAGACCACGTTTGGAAGGGAAGGGAATAGTCTGAGTTTCCTTACTTTTGGCTGTGCTCACAAACGATTTATAGCCCAACACCATTCAAAAAGCGAATGGTTACTTTTAATTCATCAACGCTTAGCCACTGACATTCATGATGGCTTCGTAAAAAGCCATCATCGCGTTCGGCATAGGATGAATTAGGGCATGTTCACATTAATCTTAAATAGCCATTATAAATCAATGCGTTGAGTAGTGATTTTCGGACATGGAAAAGCATACACAACTTGTTGATAATATTGGGTCAATAGCATACATGTGAACAGGCCCTAGGTAGAACGTTGCTCAATCAGAGAATACTTCCGGGCACACCCTGCCAAAAACATCTATGCTCCTGTTAAAAAGGGAGATGATAATGCCGGATCATATTGGATGTAGAAGGGCATTTGAACGCCATCCACTTGAATTTGAGGTCGATATTTCCACAGTTTCCGGTACAATAAAACATCCCATAGAGAGGACGGTCCTTAATAATATCTCCGGTGATGGTGCCTGTTTCCTGAGTAACCGGCCTGAATCTTATTCTAACGGCCAACGGATAGCCCTGAACATACACATGCCTGACACCGGCAAGATAGATGCATGTATGGAAGGGCGAGCCACAGTTATCTGGATTGGCGATACACATGCATCTGAAGCAGGCAAGGCGCATCGGGTGCCTGTCGGTATTTCCATGGACAACCTACTGTCCTTTCAACAAAGCCCGATGGATGCGGATCCCGGTGAAGAGAAACCCGAGGATGCATCATGAGGCAAGAGATCGGTTTCCAGGAAATTGTAAAAATAATCTATAGCCTGTTGGGAATCATCCCCTATCTGCTAGCCGTCTATCTGGCAATCCAGATGCACGTAAATGTGACCCAGACAATACTGATGATCGCTGCCGTCGCCCTGATTTTCCACCTGTTAGGTTTTTCCATCATGCGTAAATTTGGCCAGCAATTGCAGACATTCAGTGAAAAAACAGGATTAGCCGTGACTGCTTTAAAGAAGACGCCAATTGAAATTAAGGGAAGTCAACCACGTGAACTTTCAGACATTGCCTTACATTTCAACACCATGCTTGTCGAGGCGGAAAAATCCAATCGCAATTATCAGGAAGTCACCACAAAACTCATGTTGTACGCCCGCGACATCGAGGCCTATCAGAAAAAGCTCCGGGAAGAAACGTTATTACGGCAGCAATTGAGCCGATACGTAGGTGATGCTCTTGTCGAGCAAATCATGCGTTCGGATAAAGGCCCGCTGTTACAAAACAGAAAACAGGAAACCACCATACTGTTCGCCGATATCCGCTCATTCACGACCATCTCCGAACACATGCCCCCGGAGAAAGTAATCGACATACTCAATGATTATTTTGATAACATGGTGGACATCATCTTTGAACATCATGGGATTCTGGACAAGTTTGTCGGTGATGAACTCATGGCGGTGTTTGGTCTGGTTGGCCCATCCAAAGAGGGATGCCACCATGCCGTACATGCCGTGCGCGCAGCTACTGCCATGCAGGACAGAATCAAGACCATGATGCCGGATTTTACGGTCAAAGGCTATCCTTCCTTCGAGGTTGGCATCGGCATTAACACCGGCGAAACCGTTGTAGGAAATGTCGGCTCAAAAAACCGCATGGATTATACTGTCATCGGAGATACGGTTAATGTCGCCGCCAGACTGGAACAGATGGCAAGGGGCTATACCATTATCATCGGCGATGAGACCCGGAAATGCTGTGGAACCCTTGTTGACACAGCCCCGAAGGGAGAAATCAAGGTGAAAAACCGGACTAAACCGGTCAGATGCTTTCAGGTCATCAGATAAAGCGCGCCTGTTATCAATTTTAGCCAGCAGGCGGGTTTTCCAGGATAAAAATATGGGAAATTCTGAACCGCTGGTCCTGCCGTGCAGGAGATTTCTCATAAGTCCGAAACTGCCATGCACATGCACGCAGATACTGCTATAATCAAACGTGAACATACTCCCAATATGGCAGAGAAGGTGTTAAATATGGGGCAAAACACACTGACTTTGGATGCGCTCAGAAATCAAACAGAAATTCCCGCATTGATTGTAGATCAACAAGGGCTTATCATATTTGTCAACGCGTATTTTGAACAAGTCTTTGGCTGGCAGCCCGGAGAGATAATCGGTGAATTTGTCGGCAGAATTATCCCGAAAAGAATGCATGATGCTCACAACCTCGGCTTTTCACGTTTCATCACCACCGGCCAGCCAACAATTCTCGGCAAACCGCTAACCCTTACCGCAGTGAACAAGGCAGGAGTAGAATTCGCGGCCGAGCACCACATGATTGCCGAACAGAATGAAGGCCAATGGCTGTTTGGCGCCACGATCAAGCCTGTTGGCCCGGATGATTTATGAATTGCGAGCTAATAATGTATAGTACTGCATAGAATTGAGGGGCATATAATGGCACAAGCGGCAAACGAGGTTATCAGCCAACTGCATTCCACACTGGGAAAAATGGAAGTGGCGCTTGGCTCGATTTCAGATGCCATCGCGTGGGCTAATCCGGATGGCAGCGTCCAGTGGTGCAACCATGCCTTTGCCCGCCTGGTTGACCAGCCAAACATCATGCTGATCGGCGCAAACCTGGCGGAAACGGTTCCTCTCGAAGAAAAGGAACAACAGCTTTCTGTCGACAGCCATCCGGTCAATGTGGTTCAGGCAGGCAAGCCTGAAGCCAGCGGCATATACGAATTCCGACATGGCGATAACCGCTTAATCCTTGAAGTTACAGCCAGGCTGGCCATGATCGACGAGGAAGACGCAAGTATTGTTCTGGTATTGCATGACATGACCGAGCGCCAGCAAGCACAGGAAAGACTGGCCTGGGATTACCATGTGCAGACGGTACTGGATACCATTCTGCATATTTCAACCCAGCCGCCCGGACTTAAAGAAATTCTTGAGAAGTCGCTGGATGCGCTATTGAGTATGACCGCATTCTCCCGGCTGAACAAAGGCGCTATCTTTGTTACCTCTGAAAACAGGGATGAACTTGAACTCACCGTACAACGGGGCCTGTCTGATACCCTGCAAGCAGCGTGCGCCCGCCTTCCTTTCGGCAAGTGCCTGTGTGGCCGGGCGGCGGCAAGTCATGAAACTGTCTTTGCCGATTATGTGGGTGAAGGACATGAGAGCACATGCGGCGGCATCGAACCACAAGGTCATTACTGTACACCGATACTGGCTAATGGCGAGATACTGGGCGTCATCAACACCTATGTGGCCGCGGGACATGTCCGGAAAAACCGTGAAGAACACTTCCTTACGATGGTGGCCGATACACTGGCCAGCGTGATTTGTCGCAAGCGAACTGAGGGACAACTGGAGCAACTGGCCCATAGTGACAGCCTGACCGGTCTGCCCAACCGACCTTTGTTCTTCGATCGCTTACACCAGACCCTCGCTCAGGCACGGCGTCAAAAAAATATTTTTGCCGTATTCTTTCTCGATCTCGATCAATTCAAGGACATCAACGACAGTCTGGGGCATGAAGCGGGTGATGCGGTGTTGAAAGAGTCGGCACAGCGCATGCTGCGCTGCGTCCGGGAAATGGACAGCGTGGCCCGCATGGGTGGAGACGAATTCACCTTCATCGTCCTGGCAGGCCTGCAGCAACCGGGTGACGCCGCCATTGTGGCAAAACGGGTGCTCCATGAGATGGAAGCGCCCTTTGTTCTCAATGGT
>BTQQ01000099.1:0-6548 GCA_036985955.1 Zetaproteobacteria bacterium
GTTCTGGCCGAAAAGTTATGGTCCCGTCCCTCCAGTTTCATCCTTTCGTCCGCCACCCTGCGCATCTCGGGAAATTTTACCTACATGCAGGAGCGATTAGGACTGGAAGATGCGCAAGCGGTTTTTCATCCGTCTCCCTTCGATTATTCCTCCCAAGCCATGATTTATGCCCCGCGCCATATTCCCGCACCAAACGAGCCGGATTATGAAGAAACGCTGTTCGAGGAAATGGAGGCGTTGATTCGTGCTTCGTCGGGCCGGGCTTTTGTATTGTTTACCTCGCACCAGATGCTGCGGCGTATCGCACCCCGCTTGACCGACAGCCTGCCGTGGCCGGTTCTGGTACAGGACGAGAGTGGGAGCCGAGATGCTATTCTTCAACAATTTCGAGAGGATACACACTCTGTTTTATGTGGAACACGAAGTTTCTGGGAAGGGGTGGATGTTCCGGGTGAGGCGCTATCCCTTGTCATTATTGACAAGATGCCGTTTGCACCGCCGGATGACCGTCTGCTGGAAGCACGGCGTAAACGTTGTGAAGAAAAGGGCGGTAACGGCTTCTTTGATATCCAGTTGCCGGAAGCGATTGCTGTACTGCGGCAGGGTGCGGGCCGCTTGATTCGCAGTCAGGATGACCGTGGCGTGATTGCGATTCTGGATTCACGTTTGTACCGGAAATCCTATGGCCGAATTGTGGCCAAAAACCTTCCGCCAGCACCAAAAACGGAAGAAGTGTCTGATATACAGCGGTTCTTTGCGGTGGAATGAAAATTCTACTGGCTCCGGATTCGTTCAAAGGCTCCCTGAGCGCGCGTGAGGCTGCCTGTGTCATGCGTGAAGGGTTGTTAGCCGCAAATCCTAACCTTGATGTGATACTGCATCCCATGGCTGATGGCGGGGAGGGTACATTGGACGTGCTGACCCCTTCTCTTGGTGGAAAAACATTGGAAATGGACATATCCGGCATGGATGGAAAACCCCTGCAGGTTCCGGTGCTTCAGTTTACCACGCAATTTGCCACGAAGGATCATCAGACGGCATGGCTGATTGAGAGTGCTCAGGTTATTGGCCTGACATTGCCTTCGGTTCGATCCATCCCCGTGCTTGAACGCAGTTCCGCACCGCTGGGTAGCCTGATCCGTAAGGGGCTGGAGACCGGAATCTGCTGCTTTTATCTGGCGTTGGGCGGCAGCGCCACCAACGATGGCGGCATCGGTTTGCTGTCGAAACTTGGTATACATTTGCGCAGCGGGGAAGGGGAGACGATGAGCCCCGCAATCTCTTCGATCACTGATATGCGGCAAGTGGACGTTTCAGAGCTGGATACGCGTATCGGTGAATGTGAGCTTCATCTGATTCTGGATGTGGACAATCCTCTGCTTGGAAAGAATGGTGCGACACGCACCTATGGCCCACAGAAGGGGCTCAAACCGGGTGAGGTGGGTAATCTGGAAGGATGGATGCGGCAATGGTCAACGTGTGCCGAACAGGCTTTTGGATGCGATGTGAAAAACAAGTCGGGGGCAGGGGCAGCCGGTGGGCTCGGCTTTGCCCTATTGCTTTTGGGCGCAAAGGCACACGCCGGTGCTGCGTTTGTGGCAACACTCGGGAAACTGGGAAAACATATGCCAGGGTGTGATTGGGTCATCACCGGCGAAGGTAAAAGCGATGCCCAGACCTTGCATGGCAAGGTTCCGGTAGTCGTCGCTGATTTAGCGCATCATGCAGGCACGAAGGTGGCGTTAATATCCGGCCGGATTGATAACAACACGCCATTTGGCAAGATGTTCGATGCGGTCATTCAGGTATCGCCAAACGATATGCCTGTGAATCAGGCTATGGTGTGTGCGAATGAACTACTGATGAAAGCAACGTCCGGATTCGCCCGTTTACAATTTTCTCCCAAGAACCCGGGAGTGGCCTAAACCGGCAAATTCGAACTTCCCATCAGATATGTGTCAATTGCGTGGGCACACTGGCGGCCTTCGCGAATAGCCCATACGACCAGCGACTGGCCACGACGCATATCACCGGCGGCGAATACCTTGTCAATACTGGTGCTATAATCATCCGTATTGGCCGATACGTTACCACGCGCATCTTTGTCCACGCCCAGTTCATCAATCATCCCTTCGTGAACCGGATGTACGAATCCCATCGCCAGCAACACCAGATCGGTTTTCAATTCAAACTCACTGCCAGCTATTTCAGACATGTTCCACTGGCCATCATCACCTTGCACCCATTCCACGCGTACACATTCGATGGCCGTCACATGCCCGTTGTCATCCCCAATAAATCGTTTGGTTAAAACGGAAAAGTCACGCTCACAGCCCTCTTCCTGTGAGGTAGATGTACGCAGCTTCATCGGCCAGTCGGGCCATGTGAGCAGTTTGTTTGGCACCTCAGGCGGCTTCGGCATAATTTCGAGCTGGATCACGGACTCGGCGCCCTGACGATTGGACGTGCCAATACAGTCGGAGCCGGTATCACCGCCGCCGATAACAATCACATATTTGCCATCGGCTATGATGCGCTCATTGGCTGGAACGTCATCACCGAGCACCACTTTGGTCTGCTGTGGAAGAAATTCCATGGCAAAGTGGATGCCGTCAAGATCACGCCCCGGAATGGGCAGGTCACGTGATTGCTCGGAACCCCCTGTTAAAGCAATGGCATCGAATTCATCCAGCAAAGCTTTGGTGGAAATATCAATGCCTACATGGATATTTTCCCTGAATTCCACACCTTCAGCGCGCATCTGCGCCAGCCTGCGATCGATAATATGCTTCTCAAACTTGAAATTCGGAATGCCGTAACGCATTAAACCGCCGATACGGTCATTCTTTTCGAACACGACAACATCGTGGCCTGCCCGCGCCAACTGCTGGGCACAGGCCAGTCCCGCCGGGCCGGAACCGACGATGGCAATCCGCTTGCCTGTTTTATGTTCGGCAATTTTAGGTTGGAGCCAGCCTTCCTCCCATGCTTTCTCAACGATGGCGAGTTCGATATTCTTGATCGTGACGGCATCGCCAATGAGGTTGACCGTACAGGCCTCTTCGCACGGGGCAGGGCAAATGCGACCCGTGAACTCAGGGAAATTGTTAGTGGAATGCAATACTTCACTGGCTTCCTGCCACAGACCTTTGTACACCAGATCGTTCCAGTCCGGGATGATATTGTTCACCGGACAACCGTCATGACAGAAGGGAATGCCGCAATCCATACAACGTGCACCCTGTATTTGCATATCCGTTGGTAATTTGAAGAACTCATTAAAATGTTCAATACGATCCGCGACCGGGGCATAACTCAGGCCTTCGCGTGCATATTCCTTGAATCCCGTGGGCTTACCCATGAACGTGCTCCTCTTCAGCCTCAGTCATCCGCATTTCAGCTTCCATTTCCCGTAGTGCGCGGTGGTAGTCAACGGGCATGACCTTGACGAACATGGGCAGAACAGCCTGCCAGTTGTCGAGAATGTGCCTGGCAACCGTAGAATTGGTGTAATGCATATGGCGTTCAATCAGGATGCGCAGTATTTGCTGGTCGTTCTGGGATAGTGAATGACGAATATCTACGCGGCCATGGGTTTCCAAATCCGGGCCCTGATGGTCCAGGTCTTCCAGAGCTTCGGCTTCGGCAGCTATCGGTTGCAAATCGACCTGTGCCATATTGCAACGGGTTTCGAACGTACCATCTTCATCCAGAACATAAGCAATACCACCGCTCATGCCGGCCGCAAAATTGCGCCCTGTGTCTCCCAGCACAACCACGGTACCGCCGGTCATGTACTCGCAACCGTGGTCACCGACACCTTCGACAACGGCCACGGCACCTGAATTGCGTACGGCAAATCGTTCTCCCGCAATGCCGCGGAAATAACATTCGCCGGCAATAGCGCCGAACAGCACCGTATTGCCGACGATAATATTCTCTTCCGGTGTAACATTTGATTCGGCCGGTGGGTAGATGACGATTCGACCACCGGATAACCCTTTGCCAACATAATCATTGCCCTCGCCAGCCAGATCAATGGTAACGCCGCGCGCCAGCCATGCCCCCAGGCTCTGGCCCGCCGTGCCTTTGGCCTTGATGTAGATGGTGTCTTCAGGTAAGCCATCGTGGCCATAGCGTTTGGCGACTTTACCGGAAAGCATGGTGCCAAAGCTGCGATCGACGTTGCGAACAGGTGTTTCAATGGTCACGGGTTTTTGTTCGTCCAGAGCTGTTTTCGACTGTTCAATAAGCCATTGATCCCTGACATTATCAAGACCATGGTCCTGGGATTCACAGTGGTAAACGGATGCACCATTCGGGTCCACGCGATGAAAAATCGGAGATAAATCCAGCCCCTGTGATTTCCAGTGACGGATGGCATCGTTGGTATCCAGCATATCTGCACGGCCAATCATTTCATCAAATGTTCGGAAACCGAGTTCCGCCATGATTTCACGTGCTTCCTCAGCCACGAACATGAAGAAATTGACGACGTCTTCCGGCTTGCCGACAAAGTTCTTGCGCAATTCAGGGTCTTGCGTGGCGACACCAACCGGACAGGTATTCAGATGGCATTTGCGCATCATGATGCAACCTTCGGCGATCAGCGCAATCGTGCCGAAAGCCACCTCATCCGCACCCAGAAGGGCGGCAATGACCACGTCCCGTCCCGTACGCATCTGACCGTCGGCTTGCAAGGTCATCCGGCCACGCAGACGATTCAACACCAGCGTCTGCTGCGTTTCCGCCAGACCCAGTTCCCATGACGTACCGGCATGTTTAATGCTGGTGAGCGGAGAAGCACCCGTACCGCCGTCATGGCCGGAAATTACCACGTGATCCGCATGTGCCTTGACCACGCCCGCGGCAATCGTGCCAACGCCAATCTCCGAAACCAGTTTAACACTGATATCTGCAGAGGCATTGGTGTTTTTCAGGTCAAAAATCAACTGCGCCAGATCCTCAATCGAATAAATATCATGATGTGGAGGAGGGGAAATCAGCCCCACGCCGGGCGTTGAATGACGTACGCGGCCAATGCGTTTGTCCACCTTGTGTCCCGGCAACTGACCACCTTCACCGGGCTTGGCCCCCTGGGCAATCTTGATCTGAATCTGGTCGGCATTGGCAAGGTATTCGGTGGTCACGCCGAAACGCCCGGAAGCGACCTGCTTGATGGCCGAGCGCATCGAATCCCCGTTTTCCAGAGGAGTGAAGCGTGAGGGTTCCTCGCCGCCTTCACCGGTATTTGATTTGCCCCCCAGCCGGTTCATCGCAATCGCCAGTGTGGAATGGGCTTCATGTGAAATAGAGCCGAAACTCATCGCGCCTGTTACAAAACGTTTGACAATATTTCCGGCTGGTTCCACCTCGTCCAGCGGAACGGCTTTTTTCTTCTTGAACAGGAACAAGCTGCGCAGGGTGATCAGACGGCCACTTTGCTCATTCATGCGCTGAGCATATTCCTTATACAGATCATAATTTGCGGTGCGTACTGCATGCTGAAGTTTGGCAATGGTCTCCGACGTCAGTAAATGTTCTTCGCCGCGCACACGCCACGCATACTCACCGCCAACATCGAGTGCATTCCTGTATATCTGCTTGTCACCATAGGCATCACGATGCCAGCGCACGGCTTCTTCAGCGATTTCGGCCAGACCTGCACCTTCAATCCGGGTTGGTGTTCCGGTGAAATACGCATCCACGAATTCCGAGGATAGCCCGATAGCCTCGTAAATTTGCGCGCCGCAGTAGGATTGATAGGTAGATATGCCCATCTTGGACATCACCTTGAACAGCCCCTTGTTCACCGCTTTGATATAACGGGTCTTGAGTTCCTCAAGTGAAAGGTCATTGGGGAATTGGCCGCATCGTTTCAGGTCGAACAGGGTTTCAAAGGCGAGATAGGGATTGATGGCCTCCGCGCCAAAGCCTGCCAGCGTGGTGAAATGGTGTTCTTCACGGGCGCTTCCGGTTTCAATCACCAGCCCGGTTTCAGTGCGCAGGCCCTGACGAATCAAATGCTGATGTACGGCACTGATGGCTAATAGTGCCGGGATGGCAATATGATCCGCATCCATTTCGCGGTCGGAGAGAATGACGATATTGAAATGTTTGCAAACCGCCTCTTCAGCTTCTTTACACAGGCGTTCAATCGCGGCTTTCATGCCAGTGGCGCCTTTATCAGCCGGATAACACATGGAAAGCGTGATGGTATGAAACTTACCCTCGGTGTAGCGGTCAATGTGACGCACTTTCTCCAGATCAATGTTATTGAGGATGGGCTGATGCACTTCCAGACGCATCAGGGGCTTTTCTTCGCCCAGTCCCAGCAGATTTGGGTTCGGACCAATGATCGAGGTCAAACTCATCACCATTTCTTCACGGATAGGGTCAATCGCCGGGTTGGTGACCTGAGCGAATAACTGGCGAAAATAGTTGTACAGGGGTTTGGCGTGGTTGGAAAGCACCGCTAACGGGGTATCATTGCCCATGGAGCCAATCGGACCCTGCCCTGCAACTGCCATCGGAATCATCAAGAATTT
>BTQQ01000100.1:0-6436 GCA_036985955.1 Zetaproteobacteria bacterium
CAATATCTGCACAAGGGTTCACAAGTTTATATCGAAGGCAGAATCGAAACGCGCAAGTGGCAGGATCGGGATGGTAATGACCGCTACAGCACCGATATTCGCGCACGGGAAATGAAGATGCTGGGTGGCAAGGGTGAAGGCGCGCCGCGCTCTTCAACACCGGCAGAAAAGTCCGCGCAGGCCGCGCCTGCGGATGATCCCTTTGCCGATGCTCCTGCTTTTAACGATGTCCCGGTGGATGACGATATTCCGTTCTGACGGCTACCATGAGTAGAAGTATTGATTATGCAATGAGGCCCGCTTGAAAGCGGGCCTCATTGTCTGATAGTCAGAAAAGCTTTTCGGATATCAGGCCTATTGGGCGAAAAACAATCCCTGATTGATATCACTGATCGTAATGACGCCCAGCAGTGTCCCATTCTCGGTGACCGGAATATGACGCAGGTTCTTAAGGCCCATATACGAGGCGGCCTTGAGCACGGGATCATCGG
Source organism: Zetaproteobacteria bacterium (assembly GCA_036985955.1). Taxonomy (GTDB): domain Bacteria; phylum Pseudomonadota; class Zetaproteobacteria; order Mariprofundales; family Mariprofundaceae; genus JAUZQZ01. The sequence goes on from BTQQ01000100.1 coordinate 492, forward strand.
GCGAAACCGTAAACGGATTGGCGGTCATCACTTCTCCCACTTTCATTTCCATCACTTTGGGATAACCTTCCTCCATCTCGACAAAATCACGGCTGTGGACATTGTCATGAATGTAGTCACCAAGATTTGGATACAGCGGTAACAGCACGTCACGCAGGGTCACGACACCAATCAGGGTGTTATCATCGTCCACAACAGGAACTGAACCACAGTGGCGACTAATCATTTTGGTAATCACTGAACGCAGTGAGTGGTCCTTTTTTGCCGTCATTACGCCGGTTGTCATGACATCACGTACAAGCATTGCTATCCCCTTCGTTATGATTTGTTTTTACCTGTCTAACCCGGATTATTCATAAATACTGCCGCGCCCTTGCTTGTTCCTTTGTCCGCACCGAATCCCTCATCGGTCGCCCGTATGCATGGCTACGGTCTCTTTCCTCGGAATCCGTTACGAACAAAGTTCCTGCGCAATCTTCACGGCGATTCATGAATAGTCCGGGTTAATTGCTGCTATCGCATGGTCGGCAGCGTATCACAGCCAATCCCTTTTCAGCAAACTTTTCATCCCGCTATCCGGACAGGCATGCGATGGTTGCCGTATGCATGATCAAAGTGTGAGAACCTGCCTGGAAGGCTCATCCCGCATGAGGGACAGCGGCCATCATCCGTAACCTGATAATCCAGAATATTGTACCAGTCGCGCACAATGAGTTTGTTGCCGCAACCGGGGCATGAAGTCGTACCGCCATCGGTATCATGCACATTGCCGGTATAGACGTGATGCAGGCCGGCATCCAATGCAATCCGGCGCGCACGATGCAACGTGGACGATGGTGTATGAGAAATATCCATCATCTTGTAGTCCGGATGAAAAGCCGAGAAATGCAGAGGTACATCCGCTCCCAGGTGTTCCATGATCCATTCGCTTTCCTGCCTGATTTCCATATCCGAATCATTACTGCCGGGGATGAGCAATGTGGTGATTTCCGTCCACACATCGGTTTCATGGATCAGGTATTCGAGCGTATCCAGCACGGGCTGTAAATGTCCGGCGCACAGTTTGTGATAAAATGCTTCGGTAAAGGCCTTTAAATCCACATTGGCGGCATCCATGTGGCCGAAGAATTCGGCTCTCGCCTCAGGGTGAATATAACCTGCCGTGACAGCGACCGTTTTGATGCCGATTTCGTGGCAGGCAATGGCGACGTCCACCGCGTATTCAAGGAAGATAACCGGGTCGTTATAGGTGAAGGAAACACTGGCGCAATCCAGTTCCCGCGCAGTTCTGGCAATCGTTTCAGGAGACGCCTCATCACACAGGCGGTCGAATTCGCGTGATTTGGAGATGTCCCAGTTCTGGCAGAAGTGACAGGCCAGATTACACCCGGCAGTGCCGAAGGACAGAACACTGCTGCCGGGCAGGAAGTGGTTTAACGGCTTTTTCTCGATCGGGTCCACACAGAAACCGGAAGAACGGCCATAGGTGGTTAGCACGATCTGTTCACCTTCGCGCATGCGTACGAAACAAAGGCCACGTTGCCCGTCCTTCAATTTGCAGTCACGCGGACAAACATCGCACTGGATGCGGCCATCATCAAGCTTGTGCCAGTAACGACCGGGATAATGTGCATTGGCCATGATGCTACTCCAGATTCCCTTCGCTGAATTTCTCGACCGTATATGTATAGATTAGCACATCCGGGTGCCAGAAGTCGGGCGACAAGCCGGCCTTGATCCGCAACTGAGCCAGAAAGTGATGTGCGTCCGGTAATTGTTCCCACACTTGGGGCAGGAAAGTGGCCTTCCGGTTCCCATACTGAAATACAACACCGTCTTCTCCCGGCCTGAGCCTGGCAATCGTTTCTTCCTCGCTTTGAACATCCAGTTTTTGCATGGGTGAAAGCAGGGATATTTCAATGTTCACTTTGGCCAATTCGTCGATTGTGAGCGGCGGGAAGCGCGGGTCGTGGAGTGCTGCGGCAACTGCATTGGCATGAACATCCTCAAACAGCGGTCGGGATGCCTCAAGAGAACCGATACAGCCGCGCAGCTTGCCGTTCATTTTCAGGGTTACGAAACACGCTCCTTTTTCCTGCAGCCAGTCCTCCTGATGTGGTACAAACCCGTCCAGGGACTGGCCAAGTGCGTCAGATATCGCTGATCTTGCGAGAGATAAAAGAATCCGGCCTTTATCCTCTGTCATCCACTTTCCTCACTAAAAGCAAACGCCCCATAGCCCACGACCTGCTGTTTATCTCCCGCCGTATCGCCCGAATTGCGCAGGTCCAGCAAGTGTGGCGTAAGACCATGCCTGTCCGAGGCGGCTAGCAGGCCATTGATGGGTGTAGCGCCACAGGCCTGTTCGTGACTGATGGGCCATTGTTTGGCAAGAATGTTATCTGCAGTGATCCGATCCACTTGTTGCGCCTGCTGATAGGGGAGGTAATGGGACAGATCGGAACTGATGACAATGAGCGTCTCATCATCGCCCCAGAGCACATCCAGCACCCCGGCCACATCCCCGGGACTAGCATCGCCCACTGCCAGAGGGACGAGTTGGAACTCACCCAATACCCGCTGCAAAAAAGGAAGGTGTACCTCAAGAGAGTGTTCCATGGCATGCGCAGCCTCGCTCCATACCACCTGTGGCAGTTGCGCAATACTTTCCATGGCTTCTTTATCAAGTGGTATGTCACCGAGTGGCGTAGAGAAAGAATCCGCTTCTGGCAGGGCAAGGCCAGACACAGGTACCCGATGCACGGGACCGAGCAGCATCACGCGGCGGATGTGCTCCATATCCTGCAACAAAGCGTAGGCGCTGGCGGCAACGGGGCCGGAATAAATGTAACCCGCATGGGGTGCGATCAGCGCCTTGGGGTGGATGGCTACGGCAGAATTAACCTGCGCCAGCATGGTGTCCACCTGTTGTGAAAGCGCATCCGCACCCGCCGGATAAAACATTCCGGCAACAGCGGGTGGACGGGTACGAATATTCATCGTGTGGGCTCTACGGTCTTATTATAGCCGATTGAGGGGATTATTTGTTGTGGCGGTTGTGAACGTTGTTCAGGTGGTTTTTAACATGGTGGTGGCCAAAGCGGAAATAAATGATCAGGCCAACAACTCCTGCAATAAGGATGACTGTTATCAGTCCGATAACGCCGAAGCGGTGCAGAATGGCCATCCCTGCGATACCCAGTGCATGCCCGACGGCATAAATGATAAAGGCCCATGAAAGACAGTTGACGATTTGTAGCAGGAAAAACCGCCAGAATTCAATGCTGGAGCAACCAAAGAGCAGTGCGGCAACAATGCGGGTGCCATACAGGTACTGAAAGATGAAGATGGACCAGTGGGCGTATTTATCCAGAATCACATTGGCTTTGGGATGGTGCCGCTCCAGAAAGGGAATAGATTCGATAATGGACATGCCTTTCCAGCGGCCCAGCGCAAAAAAGAACATATGTCCTGCAAATGCTCCCAGCGCGGCAACAAGAATGACTGTCCATGTATCCATGATTCCGGCGGCAGACAACGCGGCAGCTGCGATAAAAACTGATTCACCTTCAATAAATGTCCAGATGAATACGGCCCAGTAGCCGTATTGCTCAACGAAATGCTGTGCCCATTCCATGGTTAGCAGTGAGGCGTGAAGGGTGAGGGATGAGAGGTAATCACAGGCGAACCGGAATATCATGGCTGGCCAGATATTCCTTGGCCTCAAGTATCGAGTATTCTCCAAAATGGAAGATGGATGCAGCAAGCACGGCATCAGCCTTGCCATCAGACAAGCCTTCAGCCAGGTGTTCAAGCGTTCCCACACCGCCCGATGCCACAACATTGGCCGAAATATGCTCCGCTACAGCGCGGGTTAGCGGAATATCGTAACCCTGTTTGGTGCCATCACAGTCCATGCTGGTAAGCAAAATCTCACCGGCACCATCATCGCTCATTTTCCGTGCCCATTCGACCGCATTGATACCCGTGGGTTTACGCCCACCATGCGTGAAACATTCCCAGTGCTCCCCGGCAGCATCTCCCACACGTTTGGCATCTACGGCAACGACAATGGTCGAGGAGCCGAATCGTTCTGCGGCCTCTTTGACCAACTCCGGATTGTGAATCGCGGCCGTGTTGATGGATATTTTATCTGCTCCCGCATGCAACAGGTTTTCAATATCCTCCAGTGTTTTGACGCCACCACCCACGGTCATCGGCATGAATACGTTTTCAGCCACATCAGTGACCATATGGTAAAGCGTGTCCCGATTTTCATGTGATGCACGGATATCCAGAAAGCATAATTCATCGGCACCCTGTTCGTCGTACCGGATAGCTGCTTCCACAGGATCACCGGCATCAACGATATCCACAAACTGCACGCCCTTGACCACACGGCCATGCGCCACATCGAGACAGGGGATAATTCTTTTCGATAACATCAGAAGGAACCACAAAGGCACGAAGGCACAAAGAAAAATACATGCAAAGATGTTTCCTTCGTGCCTTTGTGCCCCAGGGCATTTTCTCCCGCATACGTGGGACTTTGTCTGGCTGCGCCATTCACCTTATGTCTTTGTGGTGAAAGTTTTATCACTTCAATATCTCCATGGCCTTGCCAAAATCCAGCGTACCTTCATAGATGGCGCGACCGGTGATCGCACCGCAGATGCCATCGTCAGCGTATCTGGCACAGGCTTTTACATCTTCTAATTGTGATATGCCTCCGGAAACAATGACCGGAATAGTGATGGATTGGGCAAGCTTCAGGGTTTCGTCAATATTGGGGCCGGTCAGCATGCCGTCGCGGGCAATGTCTGTGTAGATGATAGCGGCTACGCCCGCATCTTCGAAGCGCCGGGCCAGATCAACAGCAGCAGTATCCGTTACGTCATCCCATCCATGTACTGCGACCATGCCACCTTTGGCATCAATGCCAACACAGACTTGTCCGGGAAATGCCGTGCATGCATCCGTCACAAGCTGAGGGTTGGATACGGCAACGGAGCCCAGGATCACACGTTCTACACCGAGACTTAGCGTATCTTCAATCGTTTTCAGATCACGCAAACCTCCACCGAGTTGAACGGGAATAGAAAGCCGCGTACAGATGCCATGAATGGCATTACGATTCTCAGGTTTTCCGGCAAAAGCACCGTCCAGATCAACCACATGCAGGCGCGTAGCTCCCAGAGACTGCCAGTGTCCAGCCATTTCCGCAGGATTGTCGCCATAATCGGTTGCATCCTCCATGCGTCCCTGTTTCAGACGAACGCAATGCCCATCCTTCAGATCAATGGCTGGAATTAACTCGAACGTATAGCTTGAACTCATGGATTCCATTGAAGAAATGACTCCAGTAATGCCAGCCCCGCAGCCTGACTTTTTTCCGGATGGAATTGTACGCTAATGATATTATCCCGGCCTATGGCACAGGCAAAACGAAGATCGCCATAATCACACTGTGCCAGCGTATGGGCTTTATCGGAGGGAATACAATAGTAGGAATGAACAAAATAACATTGCCGGTTTCTCAACACCTCCAGCACCGGATGAGGTTGCTCTGGCAGCAGCACATCATTCCAGCCCATGTGGGGAATCTTGAAACCTTTGGCAGGAAGTGTTTGTGGAAAACGAAGAACATCACCCGGAATCATATCCAGCCCTTTGTATTTACCGAACTCGAATGAACGGCTTAAAAGCACCTGCATCCCCAGACAGATGCCCAGAAATGGTGTTCCCCCGGCACAACGGTTTTTGATGGCTTCATCAAGACCACTTTGATGCAGGGCGCCGATGCAATCACGAAAAGCTCCAACACCGGGTAATACAATGCGGTCGCAATTTTTTAGTTCTTCCGGTGTTTTAACAAGGCAGACCTGCCCGCCAGCGCGCTCGACCGCTTTGGTAACGGAATGCAGGTTGCCCATGCCGTAATCAAT
>BTQQ01000101.1:0-6376 GCA_036985955.1 Zetaproteobacteria bacterium
GAGTTATGGCTTCTGCAAAACCTGAAGCAGCGCGTTTTTCAAAGATTGTATCCGGAATGGTTTTTGCACAAACCCGTTCGGGTGTTCTTCATCGGCAAGCAGTGCTACTTCTATTTCGCTATATCCGGACACAAGGATAATGGGCACATGCGGGTCAATATTCCGCATCTTGTGCATTACCTCCATGCCATCCATCAGTGGCATGGTGATATCCAGCAAAACGCTCGCTATTTTTTGATGATGCTGGCGAAACATATCCAACGCTTCTATCCCATCTTCAGCATAAAGAACTTCAAAACCAAGGAGTTCGCACATTCTCCCGGCTATCGCACGCACCGCATTTTCGTCATCCGCAATAAGTAGTGTGCCTTCCCCTTGCCACCCTTCGAGATTATCAATGTCGGAATCAGATATCATGCATCCTCCCGATCACAACAAACAGAATCACATCAACTCATAAACGGCGAGAAAACCTATTGTGAGCCATGCCCTATTGGGCGTCCCTGTCCAGCACTTCCTTCATTATTGCCCGTAAAGCCTCCGGTGCATACGGCTTTTGGATAAACCCGGCTAACCCCTGGCCGGCGAAACGGTTGGTCGTGTCCTGCTCATTGTAACCGCTGGACAATACCACCCGCACATCCTTGTTGATGCGCCTGATCTCCCGGAAACAGCCCTTACCGTCCAGCTTCGGCATGGTCATGTCCAGTAGCACCGCGACGATTTTATTCTGATGCTTGCGGTAAACCTCCACACCCTGTTCACCATCTTCCGCCGTCAACGTGTCAAACCCCATGTCCCTGAGCATCATCGCTGCGGTTTCACGTATGGTTTTTTCGTCATCCACCACCAACACTGTTCCGATGCCACACCAATCACCCCATGCCTCCCGTTCTTCTTCATCCATGGCAGCATGTTTCGATGCAGGCAACAACACCTTGAATGTCGTTCCCTGCCCCTTTTCGGAATATACCTTGATGGCCCCATGGTGCCCGCGCACAATGCCCAGCACGGCGCTCATACCCAAACCACGACCGGTGAATTTGGTCGTGAAGAACGGATCAAACAGCTTCTTTTGTGTTTCTTCATCCATGCCACAGCCGGTATCCGCCACTTCCAAAAAGACGAACGACCCCGGCTCAGTCTCATCGGAAACATAAGCCCCCTCCAGATAGGACTGATCCACCTGCATCATGCCGGTGGAAAGCGAAATCACCCCACTCTTCTCGCCAATCGCATCGGATGCGTTAATCACCAGGTTCATAATCACCTGCTGTAACTGTGCGGCATCAGCTTCCACGGCTGGCAGGTTTTCCGCCAGATGAAATTTGAGCACCCCGCTTTTGGCAATCGAAACCTCCAGAAGCTTGGTAATTTCCTCCACCATACCCGAAAGCTTTATGGCCTTGACCACGAACCTTCCCTTGCCTGAATAGGCCAACATCTGTTTGCACAACTCTGCCGCACGACGGCTGGATTCCTCGATGCGCGCCAGATGCACCAGAGCCGGGTCTGTATCCTTCATCTTCATACGCCCCAGAGCAGCGTTACCCATAATGGCAGTCAGAATATTGTTGAAATCGTGTGCGATGCCACCAGCCAGCACACCCAGGCTTTCCAGGCGCTGGGTATGCTCCATCTTCTGCTGTTGTGTAAGCTCGTCGGTCATGTCGTGATCTATACAGACGTGATAAATCACCCCGTGGCCATCACTGACCGGCGAGACAATGCGTCGCACAGTGCGAAGCTTATTCAAAATATTTATTTGCAGTTGATCCTTCCATATAGCACCGCTATTCAGCCTGGCTTTGATGCCCCGGTACAGATCGTCGTTCACATCTCCGCCACGCAACTTGGCAGCACATTCGCCCAACATCGAATCCCGCGCCAAACCATAGAACTGCTCACAAGCGGAATTGGTATACACGATACGACCTTCACGGTCGGTGATAAACAGCGCATCGGGTATTTGATCAATGGCCGCACGCAGACGCAGCAGTTCTTCATTGCGCTGCTTGCGCTCGCTGATATCCCGTACATAGGCCACCACGCGGGCTTTCTCTCCTTCAATTTCAGGCAATGGCCTCAAACGAATCTCCACAGGGAATTCTTCGCCGTCGGCTGTGCGCGCCACCCATTCAAAATCGACAGCCTCACCGGCAACCGCTTGCATATGCCTGCCTTTGGCCTCTTCGATATCACAGTCTTTGCCCATCAGTTGTCTCAGTTCCAATTGGATCAACTCTTCTTTGGGACAGCCATAGCGCGCCACCGCAGTGTCACTAACATTCAGAATCCGCCCACTTTCGTCGTGTACAAAAATCATATCCGGCGTGGCATTGTAAAAAGCCTCCAGAAATTCCGTATTTCGATGCAGTTGCCGTTCAGCCTCCAATGCAGCTTCGGCTGCTTTTTTACGATTGCGGTCCAGAATCCAGAGGAAAAACAGTGCCAGTAACATCCCCATCACAGCTGTGAGCAATAAAAACTTCCGGTTATGGTGGAAGGCCGCAATATGCCGGTTGGTAAACTGCACTATTGAATTTTCAACGTTAGCGGCGATGTTCAGCACAACATCGAGTTGCTGGTCATACTCATCATCCAGTGGGCTATTCACGCCCCCTTTTTGAGGATTGGCGATGCGCGTCCGAGCCAATTGATCCACCATCTGTAAATGCTCATTCACCCTCCGGATATCCTGGAGGATTGCTGTTCCAGGTTCATGAACCCGAACCAGTTCGCGCAGCCTTTCAAGATGGATTCCCGCTTTTTCCCACATGCTTTGGTAGATTTTCAGGCTGTTCGGATCATGTGGTGGAGCCATGTATTTTGCCAGCCACAGGTGCGCGCTGATCAAGTCCTGAGAGAAACCCTCAATGTGAACAATCTGCTGAATATGTGCTTCATTGATATGGGAAATATTATGATTGGAATACCAGACATTGTACAACATATAGGCAAATGCCAACACCAGCAGGCCATATGCCCAGTAAGGGATGGCATACCGGCTACGGTTCATCAGATAATATGCCCCATAACCCGATTATGGGTTGTGACAGAAGACCGGTGAGGATGATTCGCGTACAAAACAAGAAATATCCTCCCGGATTAATTTTCCTTACAACGATTGAGAGTATAGCCAATCAGTTGATTAGCTGCACTCCGGACGGCGTTCCCATCAGTACAACATCCGCACCCTGATGTGAGAAGATGCCATTGGTCACCACCCCGGGCACACTGTTCAGTTCATCTTCCATGCCACGGGGATTAGCAATTTTCAGGCCATAAACATCAATAATGATATTGCCGTTGTCGGTGGTAAACCCGTCACGTAACCTTGGCTCACCGCCCAATTTTCCGACAATGCCGGCAACCAGCTCCCGTGCCATCGGAATCACCTCAATCGGTAGTGGAAATGCCCCCAGATATTCAACTTTTTTTGTTTCATCGACAATGCAAATGAACTGATCACTGGCTGCAGCGGTAATCTTCTCACGCGTCAATGCGCCACCGCCACCTTTGGTCAGGTTCCTGCCGTTATCGAATTCGTCCGCGCCGTCGATATACACAGACAGTGAATCCACCTGTGAAAGCGCCTCGTTCAAATCAAGCACCGGAATACCATGTCCCGCAAGCCGTTCAGCGGTTACTTTGGAACTGGCCACCGTTCCCCTGATGCTATCCTTCATGGTCGCCAACGCATCAATAAACATATTGGCCGTCGATCCGGTGCCGACACCAACAATGGTACCCTCTTTTACATATTCCAGCGCCGCTTCGGCCACCTTCTGTTTCATTTCATCCTGGGTCATGTCCTCCCTCCTTATTAACTCGCCGACAATATTAACCCAAAAACAGGCATCATTCATCTTAAAGAAAGGTGCTGTGTTTTTACGGTTCTTGAGCAAAATCCTGACTGGGATAGCCTGCCGCCATGCCTCGTCTGGACATCATCATCACTTTTCTGTTCGCCATCGGACTTGGTCAGGGCTGCTGGCTGACGAGTATCGCAGCAAGATATGGTGTTCCATCTTCCCTGATACTGCGCGCCCTGTGGTCGCTCACCGGGATATGGGTGCTGTTCTGGCCGGTGTATAAAAACACCACATCCATTTTTGCCGCTATCAGCCTGTTCGCAGCTGTTATTCTACTGGTTTCCGCCATTAAACATCCTGTCTTTAACCGGATCAGCTTGGCGTGGTCCGATAATATGGCGTGGCCGTGGCCCATGCTTATGTTCACTGCGGCATTGGCTATCGCTGCCGCTTTTTCAACACCATTCCCGGAATTTGGCTTTGGCGCTGCATTGAGTGTATGCCTCGGCCTGCCGCTGGCCCACTGGCTGGACCGGCTAGGAAAATTCAAACTGAAATTTCCGGCCAACCCGGCACAAACCCTGCCGGGACATCTGGGATTGGTAGCTACGGTCATCATCACCTGTGGCTGGAGCCTGCATGTGTTTCATCAAATCGGCTGGTTTGAATCGCTCACCGCAACCGCACTGGCCGGTATTGCCGCCTCCGCGACGCGCGCACTGATCCCACATCCTTTCAATCTTCCCGGTATTGCAACCGTTATTGGAGGCGTGCTGTGGGCTCTTTGAGCACACTGGTCAAGCTGGCGCTGGCCGAGGATGCAGCGGATACGGACTTGACGGCACAAGCAACCATTGCACCTGAACAATCCGGCACTGCCACACTAACCGCCAAAGCAAACGGTATACTTTCAGGCGTTCAGGCTACCCGATGCGTATTTGAATCCGTGGATAAAGATATAGCGCAGGCATGGGCGAAACAGGACGGTGACAACGTGCACGCAGACGACATCATCTGCCGGATTTCGGGGCCATTGCGTTCCCTGCTGGCCGCCGAGCGCACAGCGCTGAATTTCCTGCAACATCTCTCCGGCGTTGCCACTTTCACGCGCACCTTCGTGAATGCCGTAGCCGACACCGGTTGCGCCATTGCCGATACGCGCAAGACTACGCCGGGACTGCGGCATCTGGAAAAGCAGGCCGTACTGCATGGTGGCGGTATCAATCACCGTATGGACCTGTCCAGCGGCATGCTGATCAAAGAAAACCACATTGCGGCAGCAGGCTCCCTGAGCCAGGCTATTCATATGTGTTCCGAGGCAGGATACGATGTATGGGTGGAAGCAGAATGCGAAACCATGGATGAAGTCCATGAAGCCGTCAGTGCCCGACCGGACATCATTCTTCTGGATAATATGACACTGAAAGCGGTACGCACAGCCCGCGCCATCGTTCCCGAATCCATTCTGTTGGAAGCTTCCGGCAATATCACGTTATCCAATGCCCGTGAATACGCCGAAACCGGCGTGGACCGGCTGGCCATCGGCGCCATCACCCATTCCGCCCCTGCTCTGGATATTTCCATGCGGGTAAAGGCTCAATGAACGCTACGCGACAGGCCATTCTGGAGCGTTTGGCAAGCGCCCATGCACCCGTTTCCGGTGATAAACTGGCGCGTAAGCTGAATTTAAGCCGAACCGCTGTCTGGAAGCATATTCATACCCTGCAGCGAGCAGGTATTCATATTCGCGCATACAAGGGGCGCGGCTACGTGCTTGAATCTGACGTGCTCAACGAACGCTTTCTGGAACAGCATTTGAACACTCGTCTGCTTGGACGTCCGTGTATCGTTCTGGATGAAGTGGATTCAACCAACTCCGAGGCAATGCGCCGGGCGAATACTGGCGCGCAGGAAGGTTTAACTGTGCTTGCCGACAGGCAAACGGCGGGCCGTGGACGCTTGCAACGTCATTGGCACACCATCGCGGAACACACGCTAGCCATGTCCGTGTTGCTTAAACCCCCGCTAGCCCCGGAAAAGATTCCGCAGATTTCCCTGCTCACCGCCGTAGCGCTCCAACACGCGCTTTCACCGCTGGCCCCGGACATCAAAATCAAATGGCCGAACGATATTCTTCATCACGGCAGGAAAATGGCCGGCATCCTCACCGAGATGCGCGCCGAACCGGGCCGTGTGCAGGCCGTGGTGGTCGGCATGGGCATCAATGTAAACGCTCCCTCCGGTGGCTGGCCGGAGGATATAACGGATATCGCCACCGATCTGGGTACCGCCTCCGGACGCACTGCTTCACGCATGGACATTGCGGTGCGTATCCTTGAATCCATGGAACAGCATTATCTGGAATATCTGAATAATGGTTTTGATCCTGTCCGGGAACAGTGGTGGCAGGCGCATGCAGCCTGTGGAAAGCCGGTGCGCGTGCATGATGGTTTGCGCTATATTGAGGGTATTGCCGAAGCGCTGGATGAAGATGGCGCTTTGCTGTTGCGTACCCGTTCGGGGATTCAGAGGGTGGTCGCCGGTGATCTTGAGTTGATGGA
>BTQQ01000102.1:0-6370 GCA_036985955.1 Zetaproteobacteria bacterium
CCGATACGCGCGTTTCTGTTGTGCATCAGTCAGTTCGCTAAACGGTTCGTTATGGGCATCCGGTGTCCGCTTGCGATGGTAGCGCACCACGATGGCAACCAGCTTCTTTTCACTTGAGCTTAAACCCACCATGGGGGATGCATTGATCAGATAAAAGGCGTGACGATGGTGTTTATTGGGGCGCACGGTGATACCAATCTCATGCACAATGGCCGAAACTTGTAGTAACAGCAGATCGCGGGCATCTAACTGATGGATGTCCGCAAGTTGGGAAAATAATTTGCGGGCAAGAATACGTACATGGCGGGCGTGAGAAACATCGACATGGTACTTTCGCGCCATGCTTCTTGCCCATGCTATGGCCTGATGCGCCAGTGCTTTGCCGTCGGTGTTCTGTCCCTGCAGCAAATCAAGCAGCACACCATCAGCCAGACCTGTGGATGGAACCAGCAACGTTGCAGGACGCGCCAGTTTCACAATGGATTTTAATATAATTGCAGCCGGAATGATGACATCCGCCCGGTCCGGCCGCAGTCCAAGCCGGTCGATGCGATTCTCATAGCTCATGGATTGCAGGTGTTTGACCAGTTTCCTGATATCCTTGTAACTCAACCGATTGTTTGAATCGTTGCCAAGGAGTGAAACGCCCAGTTCCCCCAGAGCTTCGATGTTTCCACCGGTACCAATGCAAAGATCAATGCGCATTCCGCCCATTTCTTCGCGTACTTTCTGTTGCATGGAAGCAATGTATTCATTCATGATCTTAGGCTTTTCCGTGCCCCCGGATGTATCCCGGAACAGTTCCAGCAGACGCACCGTGCCCATCCTGAAACTTTCCAGGGCAACAATATCACCATGTTTCGCCAAGGTGATTTCCACGCTGCCACCGCCAATATCAATCAACAGTGTTCTCATTTTGTCCATATCGGGAACACGATGATGCACGGAGAGGTGAATCAGCCGCGCCTCTTCCTCACCGGAAATAACTTCTATTTCGATATCTGTTTTTTCTTTGATGTGGTGGATGAGGTCGTCCGCATTGGCGCTGTCACGCAGGGCGCTGGTTCCTACGGCGCGAATCGTTTGTACGGGATGGAGATCAATGATGGAACGGAAGGTTTCAAACGCCTGCAATGCCTTTTCCATGGTTTCTTCGGAAAGCCGGCCCCGAGTGAAGGCATCATGCCCAAGACGTACGGCTTCCCGCTGGTAATGGATGGTTTTCAGACCGTCATGTGCATCCGGACCTGCGATGTGCAGACGCATGGCATTGGAACCAATGTCGATGGCCGCGGCAAGGATTTGCCCGGAGGAAGGCGTGTCAGTCGTCGTCGTCCCCTTCCAGCAGTTCTCTGAGTTGTTCCATGTCGATATGCCGCACCTCATGGCCGACATCGGTATAAATCACCATTTCAGCGATATTGGTAATATGATCGCCGATACGCTCCAGTATCTTGGCGACATTGATGAGCGCCATGCATTGGGTGATTTTGGTGGGTTTTTCCACCATGACCGTCAGCATCACACGCTGGGTATTGGCAAAGGCCTCGTTGATCAGGTGATCGCGTTCAATGATGGTCTGCGCTTCTAATGCGCTACGTTCCAGATAGGCACGCCGGACATTTTTCAACTGGTCGAGAACCAGATCCTGCATCACGGGAATAGAAGCCAGATTCTTCGGCGTAGCGCCTTCGATATTCAGCACGTTATCCGCGATATTAGCGGCCATATCGCTCATGCGCTCCAGGTCAGTGACAATCTTGGTAGCAGCAAACACAAAGCGCAGGTCCGATGCGGCGGGCTGATGGTGTACGATGAGATTACGGGCGGCTTCATCGCTCTGAACTTCGAGTGCGTTGGCGGCTTCATCATGCTTGATGACGGTTTTTGCCAGTTCCGTATCACCTTCAATCAGCGCCCGTAGGGCCTGCTTGATATTCTTGCGCACAATCTTGAACATCGATTTAATCAGATTGTTGAGCTCATCCAGTTCAGTATCAAATCGTTTCAATGTATGTTCGGGCATGTTTGCTCCTTGAGTCTTGCTGCTAAAGTGATTAGCCAAAGCGACCGGTAATATAGTCTTCGGTTTGCTGTTTGGCTGGAGCGGTGAACAGTGTATTGGTTTCACCGAACTCGATTAGTTTCCCCAGATAGAAGAACGCAGTGAAATCGGATACGCGTGCCGCCTGCTGCATGTTGTGGGTGACGATGACAATGGTGAATTTTTGTTTGAGTTCGTCAATCAGTTCCTCGATCTTGGATGTGGCAATGGGGTCGAGCGCCGAGCACGGTTCATCCATCAGAATAACTTCCGGTTCAATGGCAAGCGCACGGGCGATGCACAGGCGTTGCTGCTGACCGCCGGAAAGCGCCGTACCGGGCTGGGCCAGCATATCCTTTACTTCATCCCAGAGGGCTGCGTCGCGTAATGCCTTCTCGACTCTACCCTCTATTTTGCTTCTGCTCATATTGGCATGTAGTTTCAGACCATAAGCAATGTTGTCCGATATCGACATCGGGAAGGGCGTTGGCTTCTGAAAGATCATGCCCACTTTGTGCCTGAGTTCCAGCGCCGGTACTTTGGGGTCAATGATATTGACGCCATCCATCAGGATTTCGCCTTCGGCGCGGTGGCCTTTGTAGAGATCGAACATGCGGTTGTAGGTGCGGATGTGGGTGGATTTACCGCAACCGGACGGCCCGATGAATGCCGTTACCCTGTTTCTGGCAATATCCAGCGTGTTGCCGAACAGCACCTGTTTATTGTCATAATAGAAATCAAGATTGCGTACGGACAGTTTGATTTCATCGTTCTGGATTTCATCATCCTGAACCACTTTTTCGGGCGTATTTCCTGGGATGGGGGGCACGGATAGGGCGTCCTGTCCTGCGGGGGTTTCCGGGGTCAATGCCTGCTCCTTTTGTGCAGCATAAGCCGCGTGAAAATAGTGATGGCCAGCACGGCCATGGTAATCAGGAATGCCGCGCCCCATGCAAGCTGCTGCCAGTCATCATAGGGACTCATGGCGTAGTTGAACAACGTAACCGTGAGATTTCCTATCGGTTCATTCATGCTTTCCATCCAGTAGGGGCTGTTCATGGCTGTAAACAGCAAAGGCGCAGTTTCACCGGCAACGCGCGCCACGGCCAGCATAATGCCGGTCATCATGCCGGCGGCGGCAGCCCGATAAATCACATACGGCATAATCTTCCAGTAGGGCGAACCCAGTGCCAGTGCGGCCTCGCGCAATTCATGCGGTACCAGCTTGAGCATTTCCTCCGTGGTGCGCGAAACCACCGGTAACATGATGATGGCCAGTGATACAGCACCCGCCCAACCGGAAAAATGTCCCATGGGCCGAACCATAACAAGATAGACAAATACGCCGATAACGATGGACGGGGCGGAAACCAGGATGTCCGACAGATAGCGCACAATATGTCCCAGAGTATTGTCACGTCCGAATTCGGATAGCCAAGTTCCGGCCATCACGCCAAAGGGGACGGACATCAATGTAGCCGCTACCGTTAACAAAAAGGTACCGACAATGTCGTTGGCGAGGCCTCCACCTTCCATGCCGGGCGGAGCGGGAAGTTGGGTGAAAAAATCCCAATTGATGGCGGAAATACCCCGAATGGCAACATCACCGAGAATCCATGTGAGCATGATCAGCCCGATTACCGCCGCCATGCCGGATACGGTCAGGACGATGCGGTTGGTTAGTATCCGGCGGTTCCGTCGTATCATTGTAACCACCCTCCTGCCCCGTCTTTTGTTCCATGGCGGCGTTGCTGCGATGCTCGAATCCTCACATATAGACGCATATGCTCCGGTTCTGTGCTTCTCGTGCCGTGCCATGAAACAAAATCCAGAGCATTTGAGCGATTACATGTCATTGGCCTCCTCCCGGATTACCCCTTCTCAACCACAGTTGCGCCAGTCCGAGAACAATGAAGGTAATCAGAAACAGCACCAGCCCCAGTTCAACCAGCGAAGAGAGATACACATCGCTGTCCGCTTCGGTAAATTCATTGGCCAGCGTAGAGGCAATGGAGTTGCCGGGCGCGAACAGTGACCATGACAGGTGGTAGGCGTTGCCGATGACAAAGGTGATCGCCATGGTTTCTCCCAACGCACGGCCCATGCCCAGAAAGACCGCACCGGCGATGCCCTTCTTGCCGTATGGAATCATCACATCGCGCACGACCTCCCATGTGGTACAGCCCATGCCATAGGCGGCTTCCTTGAGGTTCTGCGGTACCATCAGAAAGACATCGCGTGTGACCGCCGCGATAAAAGGAAGAATCATCAGTGCCAGCACCAGACCGGCGGTGAGCATGCCGATGCCCATGGGAGCGCCGGTAAAGAAGGGAAGAAATCCGAAATGTGTGGCAAGCCACGGCTGCACATGGTCGGCCATGATGGGTGAGAGCACGAACAGCCCCCACATGCCATAGACGATGCTGGGGATGGCGGCGAGCAGTTCGATGGCCACGCCGAACGGCGCCTTCATCCAGGCTGGTGCAAGCTCCGCCAGAAACAGTGCCACACCGATACTGAGCGGCACTGCAATCAGCATGGCCAGAAAGGTCGAAATTAGCGTTCCACCAATCGGAATCAGTGCGCCGAAATCATCCTTGACCGGATTCCATGCGCTGCTGGTGAGAAAGGAGAAACCAAATTTATGAATAGATGGCAGGGATTCGTGCCAGAGGTTGGCCACGATGGCGGCAAACAGCACCAGGATGCCGAGTGCGAAGAAGAGGGTGACCCCTTTGAATGCGGTGTCGCCCCAAGCCTTGTTTCTTACCGTGTTCATACTGTAGCGACACTCCCCGTCATTGATTGGCTGCCTGTGCAATACTTACTGTAAGTCTGCCAGCGTGCAATGGTATTCAATTAAAAAAGGGCCGGGAGTGATGATCCCGGCCCTTCCTGATGCGGTCCTTCCTGATGCAGTACAATATCAGAGGAGATTTGGTTTAGTCAGTAGCTCCGCAATAGCTTATTTCCAGATAGTATTTCCCGAACGATCACGCAGCACCTTGCTCCATGTGGCGCGCACCATCCTGGCCACGGCTTCCGGCATGGGCACATAGTCCAGTTTCTCGGCAGCCTTGCCACCATTGTTATAGCTCCAGTTGAAGAACTTCAGGACTTCTTTGGCCTGGGCCGGGTTGGCCTGAGTCTTGTACATCAGAATGAAGGAAGCGCCGGTAATCGGCCATGAATTCGCGCCAGGCTGATTGGTTAGCACCATGTAGTAGCCCTTGGCATGCTCCCAATCCGCGCCTGCGGCTGCTGCCTGAAAGTTGGCGGACGTCGGCGCAACGAAATTACCATTTTGATTCTGAAGCAGGACGCTGGTCATGTGGTTTTGCAGCGCATAGGCATATTCGACATAGCCGATGGAACCATTCACCTTGGTTACGAAGGCAGCCACACCCTGATTACCCTTGCCACCGAGACCGGTTGGCCATGACACGGCCTTGGCATTGCCCAGTTTTTCAGCCCACTCACTGCTGACCTTGGTCAAATAGTTGGTGAATATCCATGTGGTGCCGGAACCGTCGGCACGGTGTACGACGCTGATGTCCTGATGCGGCAGGGAAAGCCCCTTGTTGTTGGCCGCGATGCGCGCATCATCCCATTTGGTAATCTTGCCCATATAGATATCGGCCAGATTACGCCCCGTCAATTTCAACTGACCGGCCTTGACGCCTTTGATATGCACGACCGGTACGACACCACCCATGATCATCGGGTACTGCATCAGGCCGAACTTATCCAGGTCGGCAGCTTTCAGTGGCGCATCGGAAGCGCCGAAGTCCACTGTTTTCGCCTTGATCTGTTTGATGCCACCGCCGGAACCGATGGCCTGATAGTTCAGCTTCACGCCGGTTTCCTTGTTGTAGGTATAGGCCCAGTTGGAATAAACGGGGAAGGGGAATGTCGCCCCCGCGCCGTTAATCGTGGCTGCAGCCTGGGCGGCAGGTGCGGCGCTCATGGCGCCAACCGCGATCAGTGCTGCTGCAAAAATCATCTTTTTCATGGTTTTTCTCCTTTTTCCTTTTTATAAAGACAATGCTCATGTTGCTTCAAGCAAGGGTGGACGGGAAGCATGCGCTTCCCGTCTCCCGTTTTTTCTCTAGAAATCCACCTGTGCGCGCATCTGGAACACGTCCGGGCTGAAGTTGTTTCTGACCACGGTTGTGATTGGTGAGCGATCCACCGAGGCATGCACCCAGTTGAGCATAAGGCGCAAGTGCGGGTGCGGATACCAGTTCAGAGCGGTGGTAATGTTCTGCTCCTTGCCGCCAGCGATGCCGGTGTCTTCCAGATCCAACTGGCTGAAACGTGCGGCAA
>BTQQ01000103.1:0-6362 GCA_036985955.1 Zetaproteobacteria bacterium
CATCTGTTTGAGGATGCAATGGAACACCTGATCAAGCATCCTGAACATCGGGCATCATCCGTCATTCAGTTTTTATTTGATATCCATGACCGGCTTGCCGAACGGTTGCAGGCGGAAGATACGCAGCCGTTGGATGCTGATCATTTACGCCGTGAATATGAATCATTGATTGCGGTAGTGGAAGAAGGTGAGCCGTTTTCTCCTGAACAGGTTGGAGTTCCGGCAGAGGAGGCTACGGGACTGGCGCGGGAAGAAGACACGGAAGTCACCGCCGCAATGGAAGAAACAACCGTGGCGGAAGACGTTTCTTCTGGTGGTACCGACATAGAGATAGAAAGCAAGCCGGAGTTTGCGGTATCTACAACCAGTCTGGATTTATCCCAATTCATTTCCGCCTTTTTTGATGAGGCGCGGCAGCGTTTATCGTCGATAAACGAAGGGTTGGTTTCCTTTGAGAGTGGCGCGCTGGATGAAGAGGGGCTGGTCCGCTTGCGCCGGGATGCGCATACCATCAAGGGCTCTGCCCTGATGCTGGGCGTGAATGATGTGGGTGAGACCGGACATCTGTTTGAGGATGCAATGGA
Organism: Zetaproteobacteria bacterium; assembly: GCA_036985955.1. Classification (GTDB taxonomy): domain Bacteria; phylum Pseudomonadota; class Zetaproteobacteria; order Mariprofundales; family Mariprofundaceae; genus JAUZQZ01. Next base: position 585 of record BTQQ01000103.1, read on the forward strand.
ACACCTGATCAAGCATCCTGAACATCGGGCATCATCCGTCATTCAGTTTTTATTTGATATCCATGACCGGCTTGCCGAACGGTTGCAGGCGGAAGATACGCAGCCGTTGGATGCTGATCATTTACGCCGTGAATATGAAGTATTGCTTACGGCGGTGGAAGAAGGTGAGTCGCTTCCGCCTGAGCAGGCCGAGGCTGCACCGGTGGAAGGCATGGATTTGGTCCAGGAAGATCAAATGGCAGCAGTCACTGCCGGAATGGAAGAAAGTGGCTCCGGTGAGACAGCCGAAGAAGCAAATCCTTATCGCCCCAATCTGGCGGGGGCCAGAGCCAGAGTGGCCTCTGCACACGGTTCCGGTCGTTTCTTAAGGGTGGATGCCGAACGCCTGAATATCTTGTCTGGCCAGGTGATTGAGCTCAGCACCGGTAAGGCCATGGGAGGACGGTTGGGCAAAGATGCCCGGGTGCTATCGAAACAGGTGCAGCAAGTGCAACGCATCGTGGATAAACTGAAAGAGCAGTTCCATGAACACGGGATGGGTGAAGAATCAGATATATTGGGTTCTCTCGATGATCCGCTCACCCGGCTGTTCCGCGATAGCAAACGGCTTGCGGGCAATATTGATCACGATACCGAACGGCAGTCCATCATGCTTGATGATCTGCGGGATCATGTGCTGAGGTTGATGTTGAGGCCACTGGATAGTGTGTTTTCCACATTTCCCCGGGCAGTTCGAGACATTGTAAACCGTTATGGTAAAAAGGTGCGTCTGGTGACGGCTGGGGAGTCAGTGGAATGCGATCAGGGTGTGGTTGAATCGCTGATGGAACCGCTGGTCCATCTGATCAATAACGCAATTGCACATGGAATTGAGCCTGCTGAGGAACGCCTCCGGGCAGGCAAACCGGAAGCAGGGCAACTAACATTGGTTGCCACGCAAAGCGGCAGTGAAGTCCACATCGAGGTGGTGGATGACGGACGCGGTATTGATCCCGAGCACGTTAAAAGGGTGGCTGTGGAAAAGGGCGTAACCACCCAACTGGAAGCGGATGACATGGATGATGCCGAAGCGCTGGAAATGATTTTCCGGCCCGGTTTTTCTACGCGTGCAAGCGTGGATGAAACGGCAGGCCGAGGTATTGGCATGAATATCGTGCAGGATACGCTACGGCGGCTGACGGGGGTGATTCGTATCCAGACGGAAAAGGGCAAGGGTACGCGCTTCCTGATCTCGCTTCCCGTGAGTATTGCCGTGCAGCGGGCTTTGTTGTTCCGTATCGGCAGTCAGAAACTGGCGATGCTTACCCATATGGTGGAACAGGTGGTGTTTCCGCGCGCAGGGGCGATTGAGGAGTCCGGAGGCAGGCGCTTTATCGTTTATCAAAAACAATCCGTACCACTGGTGGATTTGCGCCGTATGCTGGTTAACGGCGACGGGCAACCAGTGGTGGAACAGCCCATGATTGTGATTGCCAGACATATTGAGGGGTTTACGGGAATTGTCGTTGATGAATTGTATGGCGATGCTGAGGTTATTGTACGTGAACTGGATCCTTATTTGAAACGCTATCAGGCGCAGGGATTGATGGGGAATACCATTACTGATGATGGTTCAGTGGTGTTGTTGATCGAGCCCTATGGCATCAAGGAGATGGGGCGAACCGCTCCCGCTCATGATATCGAAACCGTATTAACGCAAGAGCAGGAGATGGGCCATCTCCGGGCACTCCTGGTGGAGGATTCAATTATCGCACGCCAGGTGGAAAAGATGCTTCTTGAATCCATGGGAGTTAACGTGGATACAGCGATTGATGGTCTGGATGCCATGGAAAAAATGGAGCGCCGGGATTATGATGTACTGATCACCGATCTGGAAATGCCGCGGCTGGACGGCTTTGGCCTGGTGCGGCGCGTGCGTAATGAACAACGTTTTGAAGAGATGCCTATTCTGATCATTTCCACGCGTGAAAGTGCTGAAGATCGCCTCAAAGGGCTGGAAGCGGGTGCGGATGCGTATCTCGTGAAACAAAGCCTTGACCAGGGACGTTTACACGACACATTACGCGCCCTGCTTGGACCATTGACGGGCGCATCGGAATCCAGTAAAACCCCGCCCTCCCAAGACGCTCCCATCGTCTAGTGGTCCAGGACGCCGCCCTCTCACGGCGGAAACAGGGGTTCGACTCCCCTTGGGAGTACCATGTCAGGATGGCTGATTAACGGCCATTTTTTAGTTAGGGCCGGTAGCTCAGTTGGTAGAGCAGCAGACTTTTAATCTGCGGGTCAGCGGTTCGAGACCGCTCCGGCTCACCATATAAATCCAAGCACTTACGTTATTTCGTAGGTGCTTTTTTCTTAAAATTGTGTGTGGTCGCCGATTGGCATAAAGAAAACGGACGCCAGAAGGCGTTACACACGAAATTCTTGCTTGGGGCACAGCGTGCCGTAGGTGAGGGTACGAGTTCTTGTCCGAGGGCCGGATGCTCTGCAGTCTGGGCCGGAGACACCCATAAAAATCCTGCCAACACCATTTATGGAAAGAGTGATTTTGTCAGCGAAGACAAAACACGCTTTTGCCTTCGCTAACTGACTATACCGAACCTATGGCCTGGAACAGTTGTACACGGCAAAGCTTCGCTCCCCGTCCTTGATGTCACTGATGGGGACAATGACATTGCCGCCCATATCCGCGGCGCTGTTGCGGGCCAGTGTGGCCAGCTCCTCGCTCACCTTCTCTTCATCCCGGGTGATGATACCTTTCTTCGCCAGAACGGATGTAGTTGTCTGCCCGAGCTTCTTGCAGCTTTCCGCCTGCTTCGCATCAAGCACGCGAACATTTTTGCCCTCCGGTGTCAGCTGCACCCATGTGCAGCCAAGAATCACCAGCGGCATCATGGCAAATAATACGGCCAAGGTTTTTTTCATCTTGCACCTCGTCAGTTGGATTTTTCAGAGCTTCCTTTATTGAACCGCCTCAATGTAAATGATGGCCCCGCGTTCAGCAATATCTGCTCGCAGGAACAGTTGCAACCGACATGACCGGGAACTTTCAATCACCACGGCAAAGTTGGTCTCTAGTACGTATCCGGGAACATCTGGCTATATATGTTCGCGGGTCTTGTGGAAAACGATATCCGGCCATTGCTCGATGGTATAATTCAGTTTCCATGCGTTGGGTGCCAGATAGGTGAGACATCCGTCGGCATCCTCGGCCAGATTGGCCTCAAATAAACGGTTGAATTCCGCCAGTTTCTTTGCATCGTCACAAGTGATCCAGCGCGCCACCTGAAAATCAGTACCGACATAATCGGCATCCACCCCGTACTCGGCCTTTAAGCGCGCGACGGTGACATCAAATTGCAATACGCCGACAGCGCCCAGCAGATAGTCTCCGCTCAACAGTGTTTTGAAGACCTGGACCGCGCCTTCTTCGGATAATTGCACCAGCCCTTTGTGTAACTGCTTGCGCTTCATGGGGTCGCGTAATCGCACGCGGCGGAACATCTCCGGTGCAAAGTTGGGAATGCCGGTAAACTTCAACGGTTCCCGGGTGGTCAGGGTGTCGCCGATTTTAATCGTTCCGTGATTATGGATGCCGATGATGTCGCCGGGCCATGCTTCCTCGACATGGGTGCGGTCCTGCGCCATGAAGATGGTCGCATTGGCAAGTTTCATGTCTTTGTTGATGCGGTGGTGGCGGACGCTCATGCCTTTGCTGAATTTGCCTGAACAGATACGGAAAAATGCAATGCGGTCGCGGTGCGCCGGGTCCATATTAGCCTGAATTTTGAAGGCGAAAGCCGAAAAGTCTTCTTCTTCAGGGTTGACCACTCGTTCTTCCGCCTCGCGCGGGCCGGGGGCTGGTGCGAACTCGACAAAGGCATCCAACAGTTCTTTGACACCGAAATTGTTGATGGCGCTACCGAAAAAAACGGGGGTTTGCGAGCCATTCAGGAAGTATTTTAGTTCAAATGGATTGGCTGCGCCTTCCAGCAGTTCAACCTCTTCGCGCAATTCGTCTGCCTGCGGTCCGAGTAATTTATCCAATGTCTCATCATTCAGGTTTGCGATATGGGCCGATTCGAAATCACGGGTTTCAGCACCGGCGCTGAACAGGTTCAATTCCTTTTTATAAAGGTTGTACACACCTTTGAATGCTTTGCCCATACCGATGGGCCACGACATGGGCGTGCATTCAATCTGTAGCTTGTCTTCGATCTCACTCAAAATATCCAGCGGCTCCAGGCCTTCACGATCCAGTTTGTTGATGAAGGTGACAATAGGGGTGTTCCGCATGCGGCAGACTTCCATCAGTTTTTCCGTTTGCGGTTCCACGCCTTTACCTGAATCAATGACCATCATGGCCGAATCAACGGCGGTGAGGACGCGATAGGTGTCTTCGGAGAAATCCTGATGGCCGGGCGTATCGAGCAGATTAATGTCGAAATTACGATAATTGAACTTCATCACTGAAGATGCAACGGAAATACCGCGCTCCTGTTCGATTTTCATCCAGTCGGAGGTGGCATGACGGGTGGCCTTGCGCGCCTTGACCGCACCAGCCATCTGAATGGCGCCGCCAAACATCAACAGCTTTTCCGTCAACGTTGTCTTGCCGGCATCGGGGTGGGAAATAATACCGAAGGTGCGCCGTTTCTCGATTTCAGATTTCAGACTCATGCATGCCTCGCTTTTACTAATACCTTCATAAATAAAGCCATATGCAGCGAGCCGCTGGGCGGTCAGCCCGCAAGGCGCGCCGACGCAAGCATAGCACGGCTATGGTAAGCTGGCGCTACGCAGCGGATGGCCGCCCAGCGGCTTGCCCGGAGGGAGCCCCACAGGCGGCCCGGCTCTGCGTTACAGCGCTTGGCAAGGGCTCGCCATTCCCTGCACGCCGTGCCTTGATCCGAACCGCCTGTGGGGCTCTGCATGTGGCTTTATTTATGAAGGTATTAGTAAGAGGCGCGCAGTGTATCGAAATCCGTTTGGATTGTCCTAACCGGGACTATTCACATATCCAGTCGAAGGCGGTTTGAAATTCAGAGTTATGAAACAGGCGAAACTCGCCGGGAAAGATAAATCCAAAGGCTTTTGTTGCAATGCGAATCCATTCCACGTCTGTAACAACGGCACAACGCTCCCATGACAGGGGATGCTTCAAACCTATCTTCGCATCATCCCACATGGCCGCAGCGTCATAGCCGGTAAAATCCTTACCCATCTGGTACAGGAAACGAATTTTCGGGAACTTGAGTAGTTTTTTTTCTACGGCGGGGATCAGAACATCCTCGTAATCCGCACCCGTGACGGTTCCATGTGCGGAAAAGCCCAATGCGTTTTCGGGAAGATTCGGGATCGGTTTAAGCATATCAACCTCCACCACGATTATAGACGATTGTTTACATGCTGAAGAAAAATGCTTTCCCCCTTTTCATTCATCCCCATTGTCAGCATCATCCGCATCCAGGTTTATTGAGGAGCGGCAATACGTGTCAGAGCGGTACGAAGCACAGAAAATCGAAGCAAAATGGCAACGAATATGGGAGGAATCGGGTGTGGACGTTGCGTCCGATGCATCCGCCGATACTCGGGAAAAATACTACTGTCTGGTGATGTTTCCTTACCCGTCCGGCAATCTGCATATGGGCCATGTGCGTAATTATTGCCTGGGCGATGCGGTCGCCCGCTACAAACGTATGCGTGGATTCAATGTGTTGCATCCCATCGGCTGGGATGCTTTTGGTTTACCGGCGGAGAATGCGGCTATCAAGCATA
>BTQQ01000104.1:0-6361 GCA_036985955.1 Zetaproteobacteria bacterium
GAAATATTCGGGAGCTCGTATAACTCAATAAATAGAAAAGCAGATAATTGGAGAAAAGCTTTATTAAAATAATAAATGTCAAAGAATAATGCGGGCAACAATCTTAATGTACCAATGGGGCGAGGTACCCTTGATCCGAATAATAGCAAATAATTACCTTTTCAATCGAGTCTGAGCCACTGCAGTCCCACATGTTCGTCATTCCGGCGCAGGCCGGTATCCAGTGACTTTCTCAACATTTAAAATCAAATGCTTACTGGATACCGGCCTGATATTTTTGAAAATACTCTTAGGTAGAGCTCAACCCGCCAGACAAACCAAACATAAATTTGATGGAGTATGGGAATGGCTATCGCTAGCCAAAACCACGAATTTGTACTGATACCCCAGAATGAACCATTGAGAATTACCGGATTAGCAGGCAGGTATAGTTTTATCGCAAGAATTAAAAATATTAACGAAAATAAATGCCAAATTTGATGTTCAAATATTTTTTGAGTTGTCGTCATAATCCGAACATTTTATAAATAACGTAACGCTATAGTTAAATTGACCAAAACCCTTTTAGGGTATGCGCTTGCATTCAAACAACCAGATCATCCACATCAACATTCATCGCAATCGCCAGTTTCTTAAGCACAACTATACTTCCTTTTCTCTGTCCTGACTCGATCTGTGCAATGGTGGATTGATGTGTACTACTTAGCGCAGCAAGGGCTGCCTGTGACATCCCGCAGTATTTTCGCCACACCTTAAGTGGATTCTCACCATCCAGTAGTGCTTCTGTTATTTCAAAGGGGATGGCTTTACTCTGGTCTTTCATCGCCTCATCGTAGGAAGCAATATCTTCCGCGATTTCTGCCTTTTCTAATAGAGTCCGATATTCATCGTATGGCAATACTGCGTACTCCGGTGTACCATTTTTTTCAATAATCTGTGCGCTCATTTGTATATGTCTCCACGAGGTCCAACATTCACAACCAGTATCACCAACTGACCTGTATCAATAGCATAAATAGCACGATGACTACCTATTCGAAGCCGGTATCCATCCCTGCCTGATAACTTCTTTATGTCGTAATCCGTGTTATGCGGGTCAACCGCTAGACCTTTGAATGCTAACCGAAATTTTTCAGCTATTTTCCTTGGTAGCTGCAGCATTCCTTTGCTTGCCTGTTTCTTTATTACTATCGAATACATAACCAGAATATACCACAACGGTATAATTAAACAATACCATATAATTATACTGAGAAAAGGGACGGAGGGACTAAATATTTGGTAACCCCGGGTCAGATACGAGTTTACGCATATATTAGAGTAGACTGGTATCTGACCCCGGTTTTTTAATTTAAGATAAAAAAAGGAGCTTGAATGAACAAAATCGCAATCGCAATTTTAATTTCCGTGGCTGCCGTGGCGGCTTTCAGCAATAGCGCAACATCTGCTGAAAGCCCGAAAGTGACACGTGAAAATTTTGCTACTGCTGAGACGCATCGCTATTTTCAGGAATTCACCGATCAGGGTGCAATAAATAAATTTATCCACGATGACGATGTAGTCATTCCGCTGGATAAGCAGACCATTATTCGTTCGAACATCGATATGTTTTACTCGCATGCGATCGTGGATATATCCGAGGGAGCCACAGTGACTTTGCCTGCATCGGATGGGCGGTTTCGCCTCGCACAAATAATCGACTCTAATGGCTATACGCCAGACGTTTTCTACGATGCCGGAACGTACCCGCTGCGGTCGAACTCCGGTGCCGACTTCATCTATGTTTTTATGCGTACGGCTGCTGATCCAGCTGACGCCGAGGATCAAGATAAAGCTCGCGCGGTCATGCAAGGAGCGTCGGTCGAGTCAAAGGGCGGCGGCACCTTTCATAGCGACTGGGATCCCGCTGAAGTCATCGCGATGCGCCGGAAAATCATCTTCGGCGCAACCTACACCGATAGCTGAGTGCGTTTGGTGACGTAGAAGAAATCGAAGATTTCGAGAAATTTACGTTTGCCGCCGCAGCGGGTTGGGGTGGACTACCGGAGGCCCATGCTGTGTATTGGCCAATCGAGCCTGACCTGGGCGATCAATGCGCCACGATGACAATTGCACCACCGCCTGTTGATCGCTATTGGTCACTGACGGTCTATGACGTTGAAGGCTGGCTGGCTCACCCGACTCCTGTTCGCAGTTTGGCCAACACAACGCCTAACAAGAATGGTAGCTTAACCTTTCGCTTTGGCTGTGGTGATGATGCTTTGAACAACATCGATATCACCGAAAACTGGACTTACATCCTGCGCTTGTATGGCCCCCGGGAGCCTATTCTGAATGGCTCTTACAAGCCCGTAGTTCCACATTTAGTAGAGTAACTGATGAGGAACTTGAAGTTCCCCACATTAAAATTGAACGGACGATTTAATTAACTTTTGGCAAACCACCGCCTCTGACGACCAAAACAAGAAGAAAGGAGAAGCCATGAAAACACTTATGATTACTTCGATTACGGCACTATTTGCCGTAGCATTCCTCGGTTTGGCAACTACGGTGGTTGCTCAAACCAACTGGACCCACTACAACGGACACCCGGATTTCGAGCCAACCGAACTGCCCAATGGGGCTATCGTGAATGCGGATGAGACCATGCGGGTGATGCCTTTGTTCCGTGGGGTCAAAGAGGCCAGGGCGATGCCTGTTACCGACAACGTTTGGATGATATTCGGTTACCTCTACGGCTCGGTCATCATTGATACGCCGGAGGGACTCATCGTTGTTGGGACCGGCGAACATAAAGACGATGGCACCGCATTTCGCAAGATTATTCGAAGAGATGTAAATGATAAGCCGATCATTGCGGTCTTCTATGATCACGCTCATTACTCCAAAGGGACCAGGACATTGCTGGACGGTGACAACGCAATGATCATTGCGCACCCCGATCATAACGAAATCATGCGCCGGTCAGGAGAGATTGCGAACCCCTACATCGAAGAAATGCTCCCGCACCTGGACGCAAGATCCGATATTCAGTTCGGGACTCATCTCCCAAAGACCGGTCCAGATGCAGCTACCCCCGGGACGACCTTGCAACTCGGTCAGGAAAGTGCCTGGTTACCTGCGACGCGGACACCGAAGGACGGAGAGACTATCACCATTGCCGGCGTGAAAATTCAGGTCTTCCACGCGGTAACTGACACAGAGGACACGATTACCCTTTGGCTGCCGAAGCAGAAAATCATCATCGACAACGTCATGTGGGCTGTTTTCCCGAATCTCTATACGATTCGAGGCGACCGCTATCGGTCACCGGAAGAATGGATGTCTGCAATCCGCCAGATACGTGACCTGGAGCCCGAGTTTGTTCTGGATGTTGGCGGTGGCGCAGTGCCGTTAGTAGGCAAGGAAAATATTCGAGAAACAGCCAATGCCTTGCTGGACAGTATCGCATTCTTATACGACCAATCGATTCGTCTTACCAATATGGGGGTCCAGCCCAAAGAGATTCGCCACAACATCAAGTTGCCTGAATCTGTGAAGAAAAGCACCTATGTCAATGAGATGTATGGTCAGTTTGATACCTACACTGAAGCATTTCCAGTCTATAACCACGGTTGGTTCTCAGGCTACTCCGAAGATCTCCACTCTCTTCCGAAGGCGGAGTACGCCAGGAGATTCGTGGCAATAGCAGGTGGCCCTGGTGCCGTTTTGAAGGCACACAAAGTTGCAATGGCAAAGGGCGAATTTTTATGGGCCAAGGATCTGGCGGCGAATCTGTACTACTCGGATCGGAGCAACAAAACTTACCGGCAAGCCCTGGCGGATGTTTTCCGAAAACTCGCGAGCTACGTACCCGGTTCTGCACCTCGGGCCTTCTATCTTGCCGGTGCGCTCAGTCTCGAGGGTAACAAGAACATCACACTGGGTGAGGTTCAGACGGCCGATTGGGTCAAGGCTGACCTGTCAAGGGCCGTAAATGCTTTGCGAACGAGGATCGACCCGAACAAAGCAATGGGCATTGAAAGTGTGCTTGTATTCGACATCGATGGTAGTATTTCAGCTCTTCATATTCGAAATTCCATCGCCGAATTTATACCTGAGCCCGCGAAACACTATCAGTCCCCTGACGCGACCCTCAAGGCAAGGAGTGACACCTTTGCTGCTTACTTTCGTGGGGAAATCGGTAGCAGCGAACTTGTTGCTCAATCGAAAACATCGGGTGATGTCGAGAAGTTACTCGCCGTATTCGATCGATACGTGCGTATCCCTATGTACCCATATACGGAACGGGGGGAGAATTGAGACTTGATGGATTTTGAACCGTTGGATGCAAATTAACAGAAGACCGTTTCTATCCCTGAGGAATTAGCCTGATCGTCGGTTTAAGGAGAAAACAATGTTCATTCACAAAAAAATAAGCGCGTTTCTGCTACTGGCTTTGATGATCGGAGCTAGCCCGAGCTATGCAAAAAGCCCGGAGGGCACCTGGCATGGAGAACGGGAAGGGGTTAAGTTCTTTCCTTCCGGTGAAAATATCGCCTATGACAAACCTGCAGCGACGGTCCATCCGAAGCTCACCGAGCATTCACAGAAGATGGTGCCGGGTGTTTATCAGGTTGCAGACAGCGTGTACCTCGCCTATGGCTACGCGCTCACCAGTCCGGCCATGATAGTGGGTGACGATGGCATCATCATCGTCGATCCGCCGGAGGACGTGAATAAGGGCCGCATCATCCTCGAACAATTCCGCAAATTTTCCGACAAGCCGGTCAAGGCGGTGATTTATTCGCATTGGCATATCGACCATTATGCGGGCGTGCTGGCCTTTGCATCTCACCAAGATGCCGCTTCCGGGAAAGTCAAAATCATCGCGCACAAAACCTTTCTGGCTAACATGATCAAGAATTCCACAGGGGGTACCGGTCCTATCATTGCCGCGCGTGTTGACTATTCTCTCGGATCGTACCTCAACGTAGATGCCGAGGGCCGGATCAACGGTGGGCTGGGCCCCGACTTTGTTATAGAAAACCCGAGCCTCATCACGCCAAACACACTGGTGGACGACAAGCTGGATATCACGGTTGCCGGGGTAAAGATGGAGATCAAGTGGGTACCGAGTGAGGCACCGGACGAGATTGTTGTGTGGTTGCCGGAGCTCAAATTACTGCACACGGCCGAGGTTATACAAGGTGAGTCCTTTCCAAACCTGCACACCATCCGGGGCACACGCTACCGCGATCCGGAACTCTGGTTCACGGGTATTGATACCCTGCGCGAGTATCCCGCAAAATTCATGGTGCCGTCACATGGTCGCCCGGTTTCGGGATATAAAGAAGTTGCCGGGACGCTGACAACCTATCGTGATGCAATCCAGTACGTGTATGACCAGACATTGCGTCAGATCAACAAGGGCTTGCTGCCCGATGACCTTGTGGAAGTCATCAAGCTTCCGCCCCACCTGGCCAAACATCCGTGGTTGGGTGATTTTTATGGTGGTGTCCCGCATTCTGTCCGACAGATCTATTTCGGTGAAATGGGCTGGTTTCAGGGTGACCCAACCTTCCTCGCACCGAAGCATCCCCGCGAGTCATCCTCACGTTACGTGGACATGATGGGTGGAAGGGACACTGTGCTGGAAGCCGCGCGATCAGCTGCAAAGGCCGGAGATCAGCAATGGGCAGCGGAACTGACCACGCATCTGGTGCGCATTGACAATGGCGACAAGGAAGCGCGGTTGCTCAAAGCCGAAGCACTGCGCCAGATTGGCTATACTCAAACCAACAACAACTGGCGCAACTGGTATCTCACCTCGGCACAGGAACTGGATGGCACTATAGATTACAGCAAGGCGCTGGATATCCAGGCTCCCGACCTGATGCGTGCGTTTCCGACTTCGGAATTCATCAGGGGACTGCGGTTTCGTCTACAGGCCGAAAAAACCCTGGACGTCAATATGACCATGGGATTCAGCGTACCGGACGTCGATGAGTCTTATGCTATTGAAATTCGCCGCGGTGTTGCCCAATTCCATGAATCCCTGCCGGAAAATGCAGATGTGATAATGGAAATGGACCGCTCAACACTCGACAGCATGCTGGCTGGGGATATGAAGGCACTGGGTATTGATGGCGTACAAGCCGATTCACCCCAGGCCGCATTGGTCGCTATTTTCCAGTCAGGCAAGGCGAAGCTCACTCGTGGTACCGCCAAGGACTTCCAGCGGTTTTTCAGCTACTTCGATCCAGTCAGCAATGAGCCGATTCCGCTCACTATCCGGTAAATGTGAGCTCGCCGATAGCATTAAATTGACCAGCAGGGGCTACCTGTGAAATTCCAATTATATACGATCAATCGAGTCTGA
>BTQQ01000105.1:0-6265 GCA_036985955.1 Zetaproteobacteria bacterium
CTGTTTCGGCTGGAACACGAAGCAGAATTGGCCGCGGAATCCGGTAAGCCGCAGTTGGGATTGTTTATCGAGGCTGAGCGCAAGGACAAGGAAGAACGGGAACGATTCCTGCGGGAATTGTCCGAACGATTGTCCTCGCTTGATGTGGAAACGATGCGGCCCGTTGATGCTTTGAACGTGCTCAATGAGATGGTGATGATGTACAAGGACAGAGAGCGCAATGGCCAATAGTGTTTCGAACAAGGCGGCAGGTGCCGGTGCATACGGCACGAAGCTGGATGCCCTCTATGCCGGACTCAATGCCATGTTTGATGCGGGAGAACATGGTGATGCGATGGTGCGCCGGATGTGTACCGGTGTGGATGCGTTGATTGTTGAAATGTGGCGGGATGTGGCGGGACCGGGTGTGGATGATGTCGATTTGCTGGCTGTAGGTGGCTATGGGCGCGGGGAGTTGTGCCCGAAATCCGATTGGGATCTCTGGTTTCTTCTGAAGAACGAGGCCGAGCCACATGTGAATGCAGCCATTGAACGCTTTGTTTATACGATTTGGGATATGAATGTGAAGCTGGGTCATGCGGTACGCACCGTGGATGAAACCATGACGTATGTACGCGAGGACTGGAAAACGGCCACTGCGGGGCTGGAATCGCGCCTGCTTTGTGGCAATGGGGCTGCTTATGCAGCGCTACAAAAAAAGATTGATGCGTTTTTCTCGCGTAAACGCAAAGCTTTCGTTGAAGCCAAGCTGGAGGAAATGGAACTCCGGCATGCAAACACGGGCGGCACTGCTTTTCTGATGGAGCCGGATATCAAGGAATGCAAGGGGGGGCTGCGCGATGTCCAGACGGTATTCTGGCTGGCCAAGGTTTGGCACAAAAGCAAGGAAATTTCTGATCTTGTCCGGGATGAAATTATTTCCGAAACTGAATATCGGCATTTAATGCAGGCTCAGGATTTTCTCTGGCGTTGCCGTACCGGGCTGCATCTGCAAACAGGACGTGCTGTGGACCGGCTTGATTTTGAACAGCAGATGCAGCTTGCGGAGCGTATGGGATATACGGGCAAAGCACACCAGCCTGCTGCGGAAGCCTTTATGAAGGATTATTTCCGGCATGCCGGACGCATTTCCCGTGTTTCCGGTTTGTTGACCATGCATTTTCAGGAAGAATTGCATCCCCAATGGTTGACGCGCCGCAAGGATATTGGCGATGGATTTACGCTTGAGGGGAAATGGCTTGGGGTGCGTGACGGGAACATATTCGATGAAGACCCGCTTCGATTGCTGCGTATTTTCCACGCTGCCCAGACGGGGCATCGGCGGCTTTCAAGCGAAGCGCTGCGTCTGGTGCGCGAGCATGTGCTGATGATCGATGATGAATTCCGTGCCAATCCGGATGCATGCCGCATGTTTCTCCAGATATTGAGCGATCGGCGTAATGTCGCCGCTGCACTCAAACAAATGAATGATACGGGTGTTCTGGGGCGTTTTATCCCTGAGTTTCGGCATGCGGTGGGCTTGGGCCAGTTTAACAATTATCACGCTTATACGGTCGATGAACATACCATACGCGCAGTGGGTGAGGCGCGGAATATGGTGCATCGTGAACGGGCGGTACGTTTGGCATTGGCGGTGGATGTGTTCAGGAAGATTGAGCGGCCGGAACTGCTGTATCTGGCCCTTTTGTTTCATGATATTGCCAAGGGATTGCCTGGCGATCATTCTGAATTGGGCGAGGTATGCGCCGTAAAGGTTTGCCGCCGGCTGGGGTTGAATCAGGACGCAACGAATCTTGTTGCATGGCTGGTGCGCAATCATTTGCTTATGGCGATGACATCGCAACGTTCGGATTTATCCGACCCGGCGGTTATTAAACAATTTGCCGGACAAATGGGCGATGTGGAACGGCTTCGTTATCTCTTATTGCTCAGTGTTGCCGATATTGCCGCTGTCGGGCCCGGCATATGGACGAACTGGAAGGGAACATTGCTACGTGACATGTTTCTGGCGACGGAGCGTTACCTGATGAGTGAGGAGGATGCGAGCGGAAGCACGCAGGATCGCGTTCGGATACGCATTGAGAGCACGTTGAAAAAGGCGGAGGGTAGCGAGCGCGAGACATTGCTGGAGATGTTAAATCAATTGCCATGGCGGGCTGTTCTGGGGCTTCCGCCCAGACATCTGCTGCGTGTCGGACGTATGATGACAGGGGTGGAAGGAGATTTTGGCATTGATATTCTGGTAGACGAAGATCGGGGCGAGAGCCTGATCATCGTATTGGCGGCGGACCGCCGGGGATTGTTTGCTGATATCGCTGCCGCGATGGCTTCCGGGCATATCAATATTCTGGCTGCTCAGGCTTATGCCTTGAAGAACAGGAGGGTACTGGATGTATTTCACATTCAGGGCCATGACGGAAAACTGTTGACCGAACAAAGTGATGTATCAAGGCTGGAGCAGCGTATTGAACAGGCAGTCAGTGGCCATCTTGTTTCGAGAACCCCGAAACGGAAATTACATGTGTTGATGCAACAGGTGCCCGTGCAGGCGCATGCATTGCCACTGGCGTCCAGCCGCCAAACGGCCATTGAGGTGACAGCGGCAGACCGTCCGGGATTACTTAACCTGCTTGCGGGCAAGGTGGCGGATGCCGGTTTTAATGTTCGCGGTGCCAACATCAGTACCTTTGGCGAGAAGGCCGTGGATGTGTTTTTTCTGACCCGGCGGGATGGTAATGTTTTATCAGATGAGGAGACTTCCACTCTGTGTAAGCAGTTGTCGGATGCCGCGCAATTGCCGGAAGAAGAGCCAAAGGAGGCATGAAAGTGTTGGAGAAACTGTTCCGCAAGAGGAATACGGGATTTGTACTGGCCTTGGGCGGTGGCGGCGGACGGGGATTGGCGCATCTGGGGGTGTTGGATGTGCTGGAATCCCATGGCCTGAAACCGGATGCTATCGTGGGCAGTAGTATCGGTTCGTTGTTTGGCGCCATGTACGCGCTGGATCCGGATGCCAAGGTATGTATTGAACGGGCCAAGGATTGTCTGGAATCAGATTTATTCAACAGCCTGGATTTGCCCGTTCTGGATGGCGCGGAGGTGGAGGATCAGAGCTGGTTGTCACGGTTAACTGCTGCGGCGCGGCAATCCATTCTGTTCACGCGTGCGGCGACCGGTATTGCGGTGACCGATGTCAACAAGCTGATTGAGATTGTCCATGAGTTTTGTCAGGGCAAGTCATTCGATGACCTGAAGATTCCCATACATATCATGGCAGTGAAATTTCCGTCAGGGGAATGTCAGATGTTTTCTCCCGATATTGATGTCACGCTGGCCTGCGCCATTGCGGCAAGCATGGCTATTCCCGGCGTATTTAATCCTGTAACGATTCATGAGGAGCGATTTGTTGATGGCAGCCTGGCCTCGGAATTGCCCGCCAAGGAAGCCAAAATGATGTCCGAGCCGGATCAGTTTGTCGTTGCCGTTAATGTTGGTTCACGCCCCAGCCCCGATGAAGAGCCAAAAAATGTGATTGGCATGGTGGACTGGGCCACGCGTATCAAGTCGTTGTATCTGCGGCAGTATAAAAAAGCGTACGCTGATGTGCTGATCGAACCATTGGTCGGGTTTACGCAGTGGCATGATTTTTCCAATCCGGATCAGGAAATTGAAAGAGGCAGGCAGGCGGCGTTGGAACAATTGCCGGAGATCATGAAAAAGATGGGGCGTTGAATACAAGGGCCTGTTAACATTAATTATGAACGAGGCGCTGCTGCCCCAAATGAGGGCAGTCAAGGCGCGAGGAGAGAAGTTTGGTAAATCCAAATGAACGACGAGTAACGCCGAATGACCTCGTCGCCACGGTCATGTAATGTTAACAGGCCCTAATCCCCAGATGTTTTATGCTCCCGAACAAATATTAAGCATATTGGGTTCAATCCTGATTCTGCTTGCTTATTTTCTCACAGTCGCCAAACCGGAGAAAAAGAGCCTGTATTTCTCCATTAGTTTCTTCGGCGGAGGCGCATTGCTGGTGGTCGCCGTTATTTACCGGAATCCGGGTTTAATTATGCTTGAGGTCGCGTGGATGGTAATTAATGCATGGGGCCTGTGGAAGGTGTTACGGAAAACATTTCATGCAGCAGCTTGACCGCGCTGTCATTCTGGCTGCCGGACTCGGCACACGGTTAAAATGGTTGACTCACGATCAGCCCAAGGCACTGATTGATGTGGTGGGAGCGCCAGCCATTGCGCATGTCATTCGCCGGCTCGCCACGCAGGGAATACGCTATATTGCAGTTAATACACATCATCATGCGGATCAACTGATCAAGGTGCTGGGCGATGGTTCGCGGCTGGGTGTGCGGCTGTATTTCAGCCGTGAGAAGAAATTGCTTGATTCCGGCGGTGGTGTGCGTCAGGCACTTGATTTGTTGCCGGGCGAGGGGTTGCTGGCCGTACATAATGCCGATGTATTGGCCGATATAGATGTGCAGGTGTTGGCAAGGGTATGCCCCGAAGGCGGTGCTTGTCTTTCTCTGGTTCCCAATCCCGCACATCACCCCACAGGAGACTTTAGTCTGCGCGATGGCTTGATTTCGATTTCGCTGGATGGCGGTCCGCGTTATACCTTTGCCGGCGTATCGGTATGGGAACAGGGTGTGTTTGATGCGTGGGTTTCCGGACAGTCTTTTCCGTTAATTGAGGCTATTCAACACCTTGCCGATGAAAACTGTTGCGCAGGTGTTTTGCACGACGGATCATGGTTTGACATAGGGCGGCCGCGCGATTTGATGCAGGCGAGAAGGCGGGCTAGGGCCTGTTCACATAAAATCCAAGCGTAGCGCTGCGTCCGGAATGAGGCCAGACAAGGCGCGAGGAGAGAAGTTTGGTAAATCCAAATGAACGACGAACAACGCCGCATGGCCTCATTTCGGGTGCAGCCCTGCGGGACGGGCCATTTTTGGCCGTTCCAGCGTTATTTCTCGCTGATGTGCATTCAGCACACTACGCTCGAAATGCCTTGCAGCGACCCAAAAATGACCGCGTCGCTGCGTTTGGATTTTATGTGAACAGGCCCTTGGATGCGCTTGAACGGTGAACGGTTGCTGGCCTGGGCTATGGGCCTTGCCATCATTGCCGGTGGTGTTTCCGGTTATTGGTGGGGGGATGCCATGCAATCGGTTGCATGGCTTGGCCAGCTGTTTCTTACAACCCTCAAGATGCTGATCGTGCCGTTGGTGGCTGCCAGCATTATTAGCGGCGTGGCGGGTTTGGGCGATGTGCGCAGCCTTGGCCGCATGGGTGGTTTGTCTGTTGCGTATTATACCGTAACGACATTTATTGCTGTTACTATCGGGCTTGTCATGGCCAACCTGTGGCAACCGGGCGTCGGTATTTCTCTTGGATCTGATCTGCATGCGCCAATACCCAAGGTTGGCGATGTAGGTGTGACCGACCTGATTCTTTCGCTGGTGTATCCCAATATCATTGCCGCAGCCGCAGATATGAAGCTGCTTCCCATTATTGTGTTCTGTATTGTCTTTGCCGCAGCCCTGTCCACACTTGGCGAGCGCGGACGTCCTGTTGTGGCTTTTTTCGAAGGCCTGAATGAGGCGATGATGACCATGGTTCACTGGATTATGGTGTTTGCACCTGTCGGCGTGTTCGCCCTTATCGCTTCCCGTTTGGGTGCGGCGGGAGGTGGCGAAGCTTTTATGGCACAGATTGGAGGGCTGGCCAAATATACGCTGGCCGTTATTTCCGGGCTTCTGGTCCATGCTATGGTGTTGTGTGCATTGTTGGCGGTGTTGACGCGCAGGGTTGTCACGGAATATCTGGGTCACGTCGGGACCGCGCTGATGACGGCCTTTTCCACTGCATCATCCAGCGCGGCATTGCCGGTAACCATGGACGGCGTGAAAGCTGCCGGGGTGGACGAAAAAGCACGGCGTTTCGTCTTACCGCTGGGTGCAACCATCAACATGGATGGCACAGCGCTGTATGAAGCGGTGGCGGCCCTGTTTATTGCCCAGGCTTATGGCATAGATTTAAGCCTCGGCCAGCAGACGCTGGTGCTGGTGACGGCGGCGATGGCCGCCATTGGCGCGGCTGGTATTCCCGAGGCCGGGCTGGTAACCATGGTGATTGTGCTGGAGGCGGTAGGGTTGCCGCTGGAGGGTGTTGGCCTGTTGCTGGCCATTGACTGGTTTCTGGATCGTTGCCGCACCACGGTCAATGTGTTTGGTGATACGGTGGGTGCGGC
>BTQQ01000106.1:0-6259 GCA_036985955.1 Zetaproteobacteria bacterium
GAAAAATCCGTTTCCAGACCGATTTCGGAGCTCTTCCATGGAACAATGTACAATGACTTGGGCGCTTCATTGTTCCCCATGATCGACATGCCGGAAATCGACTTTGCATCCTCTGCCTTTACTATAGCTGATGCCACAGACATTCCAGCGACAACCAGCATGGCTACGAGCTTCTTTGGTATAGGCATTATTTCTCCTTCATTCTTTTGCGTAGATCGGCAATCCACATAGCGACATTTTTGTTGCCGGGATCGGCCTTGTTATAGATTTCATAATTTGCCATTGCGCAACGCAGATCATTGATATACAAATCACACAATATGCCCAGATTCCTCCGGGCTGGATAAAATTTCGGGAACCGCTCCAGTACGCGCTCATAGGTACGCCGGGCCTCGGAAAATTTGCCTGTCTTTCGATACAACATACCCATCTCGTTATTGGCAACCGGATGATTCGGGTTCAGCTTTAAGGCCTTGTTCAGACTTTCTTCCGCCTTTTTCATCTCGCCGGTTTCCCTGTAGGCGATACCCAGATTGACATAGGGCGCAAAACTGTTTTCTGACCGCTCCACTACCCTGTTCAAAAGCCGGATCCCTCTGTCATATTCTTTTTTCTGTAACATGGAAACGGCTTTCTCGAAGTCTGCCTTCACCTCAGGTCTGGCTTTTACCTGTTCACGAATTACAAGACTGCTGCTGCCGGGACCGGATGCGCACGCCGATAGCAAAACTCCCGCTACGGTGAGGCAGACGATGCGCCGGGCTGCCAACATGCATCCAGCTATTTCAGATTGCGTCATCATAGTTCCGTATCTGCCTGCGCCGATTTAAAGGTAGTGGCTTTAAACTTATACTGATAGGAGTCCATAGATAATATAAAACCGGTGCTCTGTTCGAATTTTCCATACCGCGCCGGCATCAAACTGCCAAGCCGTTCGAGACTCTTGTCGATCCACAAGCTATACACACCGACACTTACAAGCTCGAGATTCTTGCGATGCATGGCAATGGCCTTTTCCTCAAATGGAAAAATCTGTTCTTCGAGGGCGAGTTCATATTGTTCCATCTCAAGCTTATTGAGCTTGCCGGGCCGTTCTGATTCGGCCAGTGAACGACTGAAGTTGTAATAAATCTCGGCCATGTAATAGGTTGCTCCGGCAGTCACGTCGCCCACCTGAAATTTCACCAGCTTGTTTAACCCGGCGATAGCCGCCTTCATGGCGTTCTTCTTGCGCTTGAGATTTCGCTTGAAAGGCCTGTTTAGTTTGATACTGATAAATTTTTTATAAGCGGGTTCAACCAGAACCAGCGATGACTTGCCAGCCAGATAACGTGTGCGGTCTGTGCGCTCGGCACCGGCTGTGGCATCAATGGAAATAACGCGCCTGAGCTCCCGCAGGTGACGTTTGTCATTGCCCCAGGACTTGTAAAGCTGCGCCATCTTGTAGCGTGTCTCCAGGGCGTACTCCAGTGGTTTCGGGAACGCATCAACATATCGCTGGTAGACCATCAGTGCGCGCTTGTGGTTCTCTGTCTTTTCATGCATTTGGGCAGCCAGGATCAACGCTTCCCGGCGTACATCATCATCCTTTGATTCACGCTCAATACGCTCGAACTCGACCGCCGCTTCGGCGTAGCGCTCGGCTTGCTGGTAAACAACGGCCAGCTTCTTGGTCGCCTCCCGCTGCATCTTCTGATCGTTGAAAGTATTGCGAAAGGAAACCAGCACTGCGGCGGCCCGCGGCCAATCGTTCAATTTAATCAGCACAGCAGCGCCATCAAATTCTGCTGTCTTTCTTATTGTTGAATCCGGCGCTACTTTTGAAATACGCAGGAAATGACCGGCCGCAGTCTTGTAATCCTGCAACTTGTTTGCCGCTTCACCCTGTTTATATATGGATGCGGCCAGATTATTTAATAGCCCGTTTCTATCTTCCGGATTACTGCCAGTCAGTGCCAATACGTTGGTATACGCTCCTTCTGCTTCCGCGTACCTGGCCGTCTCATAAGATGAGTGCGCAACAATGGTCCACGCGCTACGCCGCAGTTCCTTTTTGGCATCGGGATAGTTATCGATCATCTTTTTCGCCGTCGACATTGCCGATCCATAATCCTTCATTTCAAATAAATCATCGGCAACCGCCGCCAACACAATTGCAGCCTTTTCGTGCTCTGGAAAGGCGTCGGCAAACTTCAGCGAGCTACGTATCACTTCCTGCCTGGCGACAGGTATCTCTGCCTCTACTGCTACTTTCAGATTTTCACGAAAAGCATAAACGGCGGCATAACCGGAAGCGGATGATTTCTCATGCGGCGGGTAGTTATAGGCAACACGCTCATACTCGCGTCCGGCGTCACCAAATTGCTTACCTTGCAGCAGTAATTCAGCATACTGAAAGTGCATTTTTGGTGTCTTTCCATCGTTCGGGAATGAGGACAGGAATTCCAGATACCAGCGCGAAGCCTCGGCGTAATGCTCTTTCTTTTTCGATGCAAAGCTTCTGTTGCGATACATTGCATGATAATGAACCGCGAGATCGGTGATATTTGTCTGCAAATGAGCAATGACCTTCGGGTAGGACTTAAGGTCAAAGTGCTTCCAGTATTCGGATTTCAGGCCATAGGCACTGGCGAAACTTCGTTTTGCCTCCACCACCAGCTTCGGAAACCGGCCCTCTTTATATATCTCCACAACACGCATATGAAAGTGTGGCGATACCTTGTTAAACGGGTTTCGTTTTACATAGGCATTATAGGTTCCGGCCGCGTCACTATAGCGCCGTTTTGCAAGATAGTGTTCAGCCAGATTACTGTAAACGCCGATCTCATACGGCTTTCTGCCCACCTTCTCGAAGTGATCGGCTATCGATTCAGCGCCATTCATGTTTGAAAAACTCAAACTGACAACACGGTAGGTGTCATCGATACGCTTCTTCTCAATCTTGTTGCTGGTTTGCTCGAAGTCATAACCGACGGAGACCTTGTGATCCAGCAATGCCATGAAGAATGGCACGGCTTCTTCATACATTTGCTGCTTGTAGAATGTCCAGCCCAACTTGTACAAAGCCAGCTCGAAGTAAGATGAGCTCTTGCCGTTCTTTACAATGGCCTTATAGGCGTCTTCCGAGTCCAGGAATTTTTTACGAATAAAGTAGTATTCCGCCCGTCTGAATTGCACCTCATCGATGTATCTTGAGTTCGGGTATTCCTTAACGATGCGGTTCATGGCCTTCATCGCCTTATCAGGCTCGCCCATTTCCTCATAGGCGCGTGACATCTGGTATAACACCTGATCATTGCGCTCATACATTGGAAAACGCCGGAGCAATTGCTTGTACAGTGCGACGGCCTCCTTTGCGCCAACATTATTCATGTCTGCAGACGATCCATCCGCTAAAGATGTCTCACCTTTGGCTGAAGATTGAATCTGCGGTGTCGCCGTGGCCCGTTTTTCAAACTCGTTATCAGATTCGTCGCTAACGGCAGCAATCATATTACTACCAGACTTTCCGTTATTTCGAGCGCCAGACACAGACGTTGCCCCGATCAAACCGGTTGCTGTCTTTGATACTGATGCGCCCGGTACAGGGATAGCGGGTTTAGTCCGAGCTGAAACCGGGGCTGCGCCGGCGATGACATCAAGCTTCTCGTTTTCACGTTCCATCTTAAGGTCAGCCAGACGTCGGATTGCCTCGGGTGTCATAGCAGATTCCGGGGTCTGCGCCAGAAACCGTTGATAACTCTGCATCGCCTTTTCTATACCGCCCTCGATTTTTACGTCCTTGGGCTCGAATCTAATGTTGCGCAATTCCGCCAACGTTCCCTGCTCGTTAAAACCGACGCAAGCTGTCAAGACTAGCGAAAGAAGGAAACCCAGAAGGCGATACGATTTCATTGTTTCGCGCCCCCTTTGTTATCATTCTTTTCGCTTTCTTTTGTGGTTTGCTTTTCAGGCACTCTATTATTCTGCGCCTCCTGTGCGTGATCGTAGCTTTCGGCCAATGCAAAACGAGCCTTCACCTGATCGGCTTCAATGCGCTTGCGACGTATATCAAGCTCATTAATGGCCATGGCTTCAAGCAGGTGGCCTTGTCTCAACATAACGGTCTTGACCTGCTCCTGCTCATCCTTGACCTTGATGAGCAAGGTATTCAGCGTGGCATCGTAACCTTCATAACTTTGCGTCGCCGCCTGACGTGTTCGCACAAATGAACGATAGTTCCGCTTCAGGTCTGCCACCACGCCATCCAGTTCGCGTAGACGCTTAAAAGCTTCGGTCAACCTGTCATGATATTTGGTGATAATATTCCAGTTCAACGCACCTCTAAGGCGATCGACTCGTTGGCGCGGTTCACTATCGATCGCCAGATGTCTGACCTTCTGCTCCAGCATGGCAACACGCTGCCCCTGAATGCTTTCAGATACCGTCACCAGAAACTCTGGCTGCGGTGCAATCAACATGGCTTGCATTTTCTTTTCCAGATTGTCGCGTTGCTCGATGCGCAACCGCATGCGTGAGTCCAGGTACTGGAACTTCCTTTTTATGCCTGGCAATAATGGCTGGTAGTATTCACGTCTGACATTGACCAGATCCTGATAGGCGTTAATACTTCCTTCCCACTTCAACAGCCGCTTGCGTATTTCTTCAAGGTCAAAATAGTTTTGCAGTGATTCCTGGAAATCATGTGATGCCATAAGGTGTATCAGATAGTGAGTCTCCGGGGCATCCGGTAGATCACGCAACTTGATTACCCAGTTCCGGTCCTGCTTTAGTTCTTCACGAGCAAGCGCTTCAAGAAATTTTCCTTTACCGATACTTTTTATCGACGCGTCAAGTTTATTCAGTTCCTTGTCGAACTGCTCCAGCGCATGACCATACAACAGTGCCGCTTTGCCATGCAGGCCAAGCTTGCTGTAGGCGAACGGAACACCGAGCATGGCCTCCTGAACGGCGCGATCTGTTACATTGCGTTTTACCAGAATCTGCCATGGCACCAGTGCCCGGTCGTAACGCTTGAGTGCAATATCGGCCCAACCCGAACCCAGTAGCGCCCGGTTAGAAAACGGTCCTTTAATGCGTACGCGGTCCAGATAGCTTTTAGCCAGTTCCGGCTTGCCTGCTTCAAGCAGCTTGTAGCCCAGCGCCAGATTGGCCTTGTCCCTGATCGATCGGGTGCCCTCATCACTGCCACTGCTGGTCCCCGCTTTGTCGAGCTGGACAATAGCCTGAGCATGTTTGCCCAGTTGCAATAGCGCGATACCCAAGTTGTAAGCCGCGAACCCGCCATGGGTTTTACTGCCCTGAAGTCCGTCCAATATCTTGATAGCATCGGTCGGCCGCCTGTTAACCATATAAATAACTGCCTTGGTATAAGCGACATCATCACGAATGCGGTCGGGCACCTTACCCTTGATCTTGTCAATGACATGCAGCGCATTCACTGGCTGGTTTTTTTGAATCAGAATTTTTGCTAATCGATAGATGGCCTCGTTGCGTACTGCCGGTTCAACATTGCCTTCTATGACGGCCTTGATCGCCCTGCCGGCGCGCTGGTGCATGCGGTAGTAAAGCTCAAAGTCACCGACCGAGAACTGGGCGCTATCTATATATAGGTGTAATGAATCCAGACCCGGCTCGTCGAGACCATAATACTGGCCCAGTTCCGTATCGAGTCTGGTAATGGCATCGAAATACTGATCCTGATGGGCGTAGAAGATCGCCTCACCAAAAAACAAATCGGTCGATGCCTTGGCATCGACCATGCGGGGCGAAAACATTCCCAGGCTGATGGCGAGACAAATTGACAGAAATACTAGCCGCTGCATTGCTCACCACTCTTTAAACTCTATGGCGTTACCAAACCCCGGCCCGGCTATCTTGATCTCGACAAGCCTCGGCTTTATCCCTTTGTTTGTCTTGAAGCTGGCGTTTTTGCGGTAGTCTCCACCCTTAACAGACTTGCCCAGAAAACTGACATCAATCTGGTGCTCGCCATTGCGGATATTGCCAGTGTAAATCCGCTGCACTCCACCTTTGCGCAAGGCATCGAGCTCCTTGGCGGTATACACGTGGTGTGTGACCGCTTTGCCATCGAGCTTGATGTCCATGGCATCCAGGCGAAATCTGCTTTTTTTGGCAATGGATACAAACAGTGAAACCTGAGTATTAGAGGGGTATAGAAGCTTTTCTTCGAGCAATGCCAGCTCGGCAGAAATGCCCAGGACATCTTTTTTTATTCCCTGCACCTGTTCATCCAGAC
>BTQQ01000107.1:0-6224 GCA_036985955.1 Zetaproteobacteria bacterium
GGATTCGGTGCGGACAAAGGAACAAGCAAGGGCGCGGCAGTATTTATGAATAGTTCAGGCTAAATGTTGGAGATTGTGGTACCGGGCCAGCGCCCACAGCGGGAAATATTTATCGTAGCCGTGATATTTCAGATAGAACACGCGCGGGAACCCTGGCGCAGTGAATGTTTCATCCTGCCACAAACCATCATGTTGCTGGCGTTCAATCAGGTACTGAACGCCACGCTGTACTTCGCGGCTTTCATGCTCACCCGCTTCCATCAGGGCAAGCATGGCCCACGCTGTCTGGAAGGTCGTACTGGCCTGACCCTGTCCAGCCGTTTCAGGATGTCCATAGGTGTCATTGCTTTCACCCCAGCCTCCATCCAGATGTTGCATACCTTTCAGCCATTCTACGGCACGCTGGATCATTGGGTCGTCTCGTTCGATACCTGCATGGATCAGGCCGGTTACGACCGACCATGTTCCATAGATATAGTTGGTTCCCCAACGGCCAAACCATGCGCCGTTTTCTTCCTGCTCGCTTTCCAGAAAGTTCAGGCATGCATCCAGATGCAGCTGGTATTTCGCATCGCGCCGGGCAAGGCTCCCCAGAACCGTGGCCAGACGGGCGCTGACATCGCTGGTTGGCGGATCAAGCAGCGCGCCATGGTCGGCGAAAGGGATATGATTGAGATAGCTGTGGGTGTTATCCGCATCGAACGCGGCAAAACCACCACTTTTGGATTGCATACCGCAGGCCCAGTCCATGGCGCGCCGGATGCTATCTTCGTAATCCTTGTTTTTGGCATTATCCATCGCCCATGCCACGATACCTGTATCATCCAGGTCCGGATAGAAGCTGTTTTCAAACTGGAAAGGCCAGCCGCCACCGGCAAGGCGGGGGTGACTCTCGCGCCAATCGCCCGGCTCATCCCGTAACTGTTGCGTCGCCAGCCAGTCCAGTGCACGGCGTGAAGCATCCATGGCCTTTTCCGAGTCTACTTCCTGCATGGCAAGACAGACAATGGCAGTATCCCATATGGGTGAATTACAGGGCTGGCACCATGCGGTTTCATCCGTCTCAATGAGCAGGTCATCCAGTGCTTGTCTGGCTTGTTTGCGTACGGGATGGTCCTCGGGATAACCCAAATGGATCAGTGACTCATAGGCATTGACCATGGCCGGAAAGATAGCGCCCAGTCCCCCTTTACCAAGCCGTTCCAACATCCAGCGTTCGGCTTTTTTTAGTGCACGCTGACGTATCCAGTGAGGAATCAGGGGTTCGAGGTGGCGGATGGTGCGTTCCGCATACAGGAACAGACGATTCAATCCCGAGCGGACGGGAAAATAATTCTTTTCCTGTTCCGGCGGCGTGGTGAATAGCTCACGGATGTTTACATGACCGGGATTCTTCGCTTGCACGCGCAGGGTATAGAGAATCAATAACGGCACCATAACCGTGCGCGACCAGTATGAAATCTTGTTGATATGAAAGGGGAACCAGCGTGGCAGCAGCATGATCTCGGCAGGCATGAACGGTACGCCACGCCAGGGAATCTGACCGTACTTGGCCAATTCAATGCGCGTGAACACGTTGCAACGCGCCGCACCTCCCTGCTCCAGAATAAACCGGCGCGCATGACTCATGTGTTGAGCGTCGGGGGAATCGCCAGTCAACTTGAGCGCATAGTAGGCTTTCACCGAGCAACTGATCTCCGCCTTGCCGCCGTGATACAGCGGCCATCCGCCATCATTGCCCTGGTGCGCGCGCAGGTAAGCCGCGAGTTTAGCTTGCAAGGATTCGTCTACTTCGCCGATGAAATGCATCATTAGAATATATTCGGCGGGAATGGTGCAGTCCGCTTCCAGTTCAAAACTCCAGTAGCCCTGCGCGTGCTGGAGCGGCAACAAGGCATCGGTAGCCTTGCCCACGGCCCTGTTCAGTGCGGTAATGTGATCCTCACCGATGCTTTCGGGGATTGTTTTCGCTGTCCGGGAAGACATGGTTGCCTGTCCTGCGACAGTTTCTCCTTCCATGCCGGAAAGCCTGAATTCCAGCTTGTCCCGCATGATTATGCCTCTCTCGCTGTGCGCACGTCAGCTTGCGAAAATAGCAATAACTGCTCCTTTTACTTTTTGCTGCAACCCACTTTGAGATGCAGCCCTTTTGATTCAATCAACCAGGCACCTGCTTGGCCCAAGTTTAGACTAGCCACAAGTCCGCGTACAGTCGCACGTTTTCGGAAGGTTATTACAATGCTTGTCAAAATCCCTTTATAAAAACCACTGTCCCACCAAGCGTAAGGCCATGTCAGCACCTTCGACCAAGATGACGAGGCTAGGTGTGTCATGCACAGGTTTTGTGGTATAAGCTTGGCAAAGTTTAAAAGGAGTTCTGATGAGTATTCCCCTACGGCAGGTGATGCAGGTGGGAAGTTATATCATGCGCCAAAGTTTGCGCGGAAGGCAGCGTTATCCCCTGGTGCTGATGCTGGAGCCGTTGTTTCGCTGCAATCTGGCTTGTTCCGGCTGTGGCAAAATTGATTATCCCGATGACATTCTTAACAAGCGGTTGAGCGTGGATGAGTGCCTGTCGTCGGTGGATGAATGTGGCGCGCCGGTGGTTTCCATTGCCGGTGGAGAGCCTTTGATTCACAAGGAAATGCCGCAGATCATTCAGGGTATTATCCAGCGCCGGAAATATATCTATCTGTGTACCAATGCCTTGTTGCTGGAAAAGAAAATGGACGACTATGCGCCATCGCCGTACCTGACCTTTTCTATCCATCTGGATGGCAACCGAGCGCGGCATGATGCATCGGTATGTCAGGAAGGGGTGTTCGATCAGGTGGTTAAGGCGATCAATACGGCTGTGGCGAGGGGATTCCGGGTGACGGTCAATTGCACTTTTTTTCAGGGAGAGGCGGCTGAAGAAGCGGCTGAATTTTTCGATTTTGTGATGGGTTTAGGCGTGGAAGGCATCAATGTTTCACCAGGCTTTTCTTACGAACATGCGCCGCAGCAGGATGTTTTTCTACAGCGCCAGACCACCAAACAGTTGTTCCGGGATATTTTCAAACTTGGCCGTAAACGCGCAAGAAAGCATCGTTGGCAATTCAATCAGTCCAGCCTGTTTCTGGATTTTCTAGCAGGTAACCAAACGTATCATTGCACGGCATGGGGTAACCCCACACGCAATATCTTCGGTTGGCAGAAACCCTGCTATCTTCTGGTAGATGAGGGCTACGCCCCGAGTTTCAAGTCTTTAATGGAAGATACGGACTGGGACGTTTACGGGACCGGGCGTAATCCCAAGTGCGCCAATTGCATGGCGCATTGCGGTTATGAGCCCACAGCTGTCAACGATGCCGTGGCTCACCCGCTCAAAGCTTTGTCTGTTGCACTGCGTGGCCCGCGCACGGAGGGACCAATGGCACCGGAGTTGCCGGTATTGTATGAACAACCCAACGTGATCCCCATCCGGGCGGAAAATAAATTGCCGTTGGCGAATGCATCCGGACAGAAAGAACAGAAAAAGGCAGCCGTCACGGAATGACATGCTGAAGTGACAGTGCCATTATGGATGCTGATGGCATCAATGCTGTTGTGGCTGAGTATTTTGATGCTTCCCTGGCAGTTGTGGCGATGCCGCGAAGTGCTGGAAGCGGATGAAGAGGGCATGCCACCCGATATGTGTGACATCACGGTACTGATTCCCGCACGCAATGAAGAACAGGTCATTGCTGCGGTATTGTGCGGCGTTGCACGTCAGGGGAAGGGAATCCATGTCGTGATGGTGGATGATGAATCGACGGATGGCACGCGGCAGGCTGCCCTTGATACAATGGAAGGGATATCAACCATCAACGGAACGGCTCCACCCGAGGGCTGGAGCGGCAAACTCTGGGCACTGGAACAGGGGTATGAGCATGTGCATACGCCATATATCCTGCTGCTGGATGCGGACATCGAACTACAGGCAGGCATGATTCAGGCTATGTTGAATAAAATGCATCAGGATGAATTGTCCATGGTGTCACTGATGGCGGCGCCAAACATGTCCAGCATTCGGGAAAGAGCGCTGATGCCTGCTTTTATCTATTTTTTCAAATTGTTGTACCCCTTTGCCCTGTCCAACAAACCTGGAACAGGCATAGCCGCAGCAGCAGGCGGCTGCATGTTGCTTCAGACACAGATTTTGAACGGGATTGGTGGTTTTTCGGTTATTAAGGATGCCATTATTGATGATTGCGCTCTGGCGAAACGCGTCAAGTCAGCCGGTCACCGCATCTGGATCGGGCTGACGCATGGCGCTATCAGCCGACGCCACGGGAGCATGACGGATATGGGAAATATGGTGGCGCGCACGGCATTTACACAACTGCATTATTCCTGGTTGTTGCTGATTGGGTGCACGGCCTTGCTGACCATCGCCTACCTTGTTCCATTTGCCGGTTTATTTTTACCGGGATGGACATTTGTGGCGTCATTGACCGCTTTGTTCGCCATGTGCATCAGTTATTTGCCGGTACTTGAATTTTACGGACGTTCTCCGCTATGGGCTTTGTTTCTTCCCCTGGTTGCCGCATGGTATCTGGTCATGACCTGGCTGTCGGCGTTTCGATACTGGAAGGGGGAACGATCCCGCTGGAAGGGGAGAACCTACATGCGGCAGGATTCGAGGCAGAGGCTATGATGTCACGGATGCGGATATACACATGGATCGTGCCGGTAATTTTCCTTTTCGGATGGCAGACCGCGGGAATCGCGGAAGAGTCGGCGGCTACCGGCTCACAAGGCGCAATTTCGGTCATCAATACATTTCATACGGCCTTGCTCTTTACGATGCAGCATGCGAAAAGTCTGGGATACAGGGGACGGTACATGCACCTGGAGCCGATTATCCGCGAAAATTATGATTTTCCCAAGGTGGTACGGGTTACAGCGGGAAAATATTGGCGTGATTTAAATCATGATCAGAAAGTGCAATTCCTTCACATCTTCTCGCATCTGGTGATTGCCACCTATGCGCACCGTTTTGACGGTTATTCCGGCGAATCGTTTCAAACAGTTTCCACTAAAGCGTCCGGGCATGGGCGGATGGTTGTACGCACAGTGCTCATCAAGCGTGATGGCTCACGGGTGCATCTGGATTATCTGTTGCGACAGCGCAAGGGACAATGGCGGATTATCAATGTGGTTGCACAGGGTGTGAGTGACCTGGCCCTGAAACGTGTGGAATATACCACGGTATTGCGTAATCAGGGATTTGATGCCCTGATGGTCAGACTGGAGGAAAAAATTGCACAATATGAATGATCAATGGGAATCTTTTATTTGTTAAATGGCCCAGGATTTGTAATGGTTTGCAATCATTGAGCGTCTAACAGCATCCGGAACCGGCAGAGGGAGGAATGCTATGCAGTCAATCATACGATCCATGGCCTGTTTACGCGGGCAACGTTTCCGCCACTGCGCTGTGCTGATCGTTGGATGTGTCCTGACCATCTCCATGCTGGGCGGCTGCGCCAGCGTGCCCAAAGGCGAAACCTATGATCCCATTGAGAAGGTGAATCGGGGAACATTCTGGTTTAATGATCAGTTGGATAAATTTTTACTGAAGCCGCTGTCGGACGGATATATTGCCGTTGTTCCCAGGACGGGACGTATCATGGTGTCCAACTTCTTTGATAACGCCTTGTATGTAGATACGATTCTGAATGATTTCCTGCAGGGCAAGGGCGTACAGGGTGTTTCCGATATTGGACGCCTGGTCGTCAATAGCACACTGGGCATTGGCGGTTTTTTCGATCCGGCCACATCAATTGGCCTGGAGGAGCATCAGGAGGATTTCGGCCAGACGCTTGGCGTGTGGGGTGTGGGCCAGGGTGCTTACCTGGTTTTCCCTGTTTATGGGCCGAATACGGCGCGTGACGCGCCTGGCGTTGCTGTAAGCACAGTGACCAATGCCGTATTCTGGGCCGGTTTCTTCCTTAGTACGGCGGTAATCACTCCGATTTCCATTCTGGACGCCATTGACCTTCGTAGCCGCGCCTCGAATGCGATTCGTTTCGTTAACGAGTCGGCGCTCGATCCTTATGTGTTCACACGCGAGGCGTGGGTGCAACACCGCACGTTCCTGATCTATGACGGCAATCCGCCCGAAACCGATTTTGAGGATGACTTTGGGGATGACGAACTCGGCAGCGAGGATGTAGGCAATGGCGGCGCATCCCTGAAGT
>BTQQ01000108.1:0-6096 GCA_036985955.1 Zetaproteobacteria bacterium
GAGGAACACAAGCATCTCATTCATATGACCGTGGAGCATGTGGCCGGGCGCGTGCCCGTCATTGCCGGAACCGGCAGCAACAATACCGCCGAATCTATTGAACTGACGCAGGCTGCCAAGGAGTTGTGCGCCGACGCTGCGTTGCTGATTTCTCCCTACTACAACAAGCCGACACAGGAAGGCATTTATCAACACTACAAGGCTGTGGCCGAGGCCGTGCACCTGCCGCAGATCATCTACAACGTGCCGGGGCGAACGAATTCGAACATTCTGCCGGAAACAGTCGGGCGCTTGTCATATATCAGCAATATTGTCGGCATCAAGGATGCTACGGCCAATATGGAACAGTTGGCGCACACGCTGGATGCCGCAGATGGGCGCATCAGATTCTATTCCGGTGATGATGCGACCGTGCTGCCGTTCATGGCGCTGGGCGGGCATGGTGTGATTTCCGTGGTGTCCAATCTTGTGCCGGAGCGTATGGGGCAGTTGACCTCCGCCATGGCGTCCGGTGATTTTGTGACGGCCCGCACAGCGCAGTTTGCACTGCGCGAGTTAAATCGGGCCATGTTTATGCAATCCAACCCGATTCCGGTGAAAGCCGCCTGTGCCATGATGGGGTGGATGGACTGGGAATTGCGTTTGCCCCTGACCATTCTGCCGCAGGACATGCGTGAAGATTTGTTTGCCGTGATGAAGGCCGTTGACCTGAAGCCGGAGCGTGCCAACCCCTGATTCAAAACAACAGCGCAGGCGGACGTTCCAGTTTTCCTGGCGCCGCCTGCTGCATTCCGCAGCCTATTTTCTGGCTGTGTTTCTTGTACTGGCAGTTTTTTTCGTGGCGCTGGTGCTGGCCGAGTCCACTTTTTATGCTGTTACCGGGCATTCAGTGTCCACATGGGCGCTGATCCTCGCCGCGCTGATCGCGGCACTGTTGTTTTCGCCTCTGGTACATGCAATGAAACGTGGTCTGGACCGTGTGTTTTTCCGCCGCCATCTGGATGTGCTACAGGCTATTCGCCATCTCGGAGCAGGTGATCTGGCCAACCTTCCGATCGAGGATGTGGAGCACGCGCTGCTGGCGCGTATCTGCAAAGCATGCCATCGGAAATCCGCAGCACTGGATGAACGTGATATTGTTGGACACGGGCCGGGACACAAGGCTGGGGGCGGAATCAGTGCCTGGCCATCCGGTGTGAAAGTGCCGCCCAGGCCTGAAACTCCACCGCCTTTGCGGCTGGATGACGGTAGCGATTTTGAATTGTGTCTGATGCTGCCACGGCATACCGGGCATGCCTGGCTTTATCTGGGGTCGCATGAGGACGGCAAACCCACAGATGAGGATGAAATTGAAGCACTGAAAGGCTTGGGACAGTTTGCTGCCATGAGCCTCGAACATGCTCGTCTGACGCGCCGGCAGGCAGAGAGTGCGCGGCTGGACTCATTATCACGCGTGGCGGGACAGCTGCATTCGCATGACTTGAAGAACAGGCTCAACGATTTATCTTTTCTCGCGCACAACATCAATGCGGGTAAACTGGTAAAAGAAGATGCCGGCCGACTGGTTACAGCCATACGCAAGGTGACAAGCCGCATGCAAATGCTGATGCAACGGCTGGCCGATCCTCAGACGCCACTCAACCCGGAATTATCACCACTGGATATCGGTGGATTGCTTGCGGATGCCATTGAGTCGCGTTTGTGGCCGGAAGGCATTGAGGTCATCAGCGATTTCCCTTCATTACCGCCGGTGAGCGGTGATGCAGGCATGCTCAGCGGAGTGTTTGAGAACCTGTTTGATAATGCCGTACAAGCCATGCAACGTCAGGGGAAGTTAACCATCAGCGCTGTTGCCGGTATCGACAGTGTTGAAATCCGTGTTATAGATACCGGTTGCGGCATGACGCCGGATTTTATTCGCAAGCGTTTGTTCAAGCTGTTTTCCACCAGTAAAAAAAGCGGGCTCGGTATTGGCCTGTATTTAAGCAAACGTGTTGTTGAGGCCCATCACGGTCGCATCTGGGCGGGAACCGCCGGTGAGGGGAAAGGTTGCACCTTCCATGTGCGCCTGCCCCTGTGGCAGTCTGACAACCCAAAGAGGAAGGAATGATGAAATCCGTGATCCTGGTTGTGGACGACAATGATATTAATCGCCTGAACCTGAAACTGTTGCTCAAGGATAGCTATCAGGTGGTTGAGGCGGGTGATGTCGAACAGGCCGAGGCGCAGCTGGCGGCGCATCGGGTGGATTTGCTGGTGCTCGATCTGGCTTTACCGCCGGAACCGGATAATCCCGAAATCGGCATGCACTATCTGGAGCAGTTTCAACAGGATAATCCAGATATTCCGGTGGTGGTGATTACCGGACATGAACAGCGCAAGCTTGCGGCGCGTGCGCGTAAATCCGGTGCTCTGGGTTTCTTTGGCAAGCCGTTTGATCCCGACGAAGTTCGTGGCACGATTGATGCGGCCATGGAGACCCGTTGGCAGCAAGTGCGCGAGCAGGAGCTTGCACGTCTTGTTGATGACCGGATTGGACAAGAACTTCTCGGAAATTCGGAGGAGGTATGCCAACTTCGGGATATGATCGGACAGGTTGCCGAAGCACCTTCCACCGTATTGATTCGTGGCGAGACAGGCAGCGGAAAGGAGTTGGTGGCGCGCCTGTTGCATGCCCGGAGTCCTCGTCATGACGGGCCCTTTGTTGCTATCAATTGCGCCGCCATAGATGCGGAACGTCTGGAGTCCGATCTGTTTGGCCATGAAAAAGGCGCTTTTGCCGGCGCAATCCGGCGCAAACAGGGATGGTTTGAGCGCGCCAATGGTGGCACATTATTTCTCGACGAAGTGGCGGGACTTCCCGCCAGCGTACAGGGCAAGCTATTGCGTGTGCTGGAAACGGGAGAGTTTTCGCGGCGGGGAGGCGAAGCCGATCTCTCCAGCGATGTGCGGTTTATCTGTTCCACCAAGCAACCGCTGGAAACGCTGGTGGAAGATGGCAGTTTCCGTGATGATCTGTATTACCGCATCAATGTCGTGAATATCACGGTACCGTCCTTGCGTGAGCATGCCGGAGATATTCCACTGCTGGCGGAACATTTTCTGGAACGAAAAGCGCTGATGTGCAACAAACCGACGGAGGGTTTTTCCAAAGCCGCCATGGAACAGCTGGTCGCATACAGCTGGCCCGGCAATGTGCGCGAACTGGAGAACGTGATTGAACGGGCTGTTGTACTGTCCGATGAAGCGCGCATCGAACAGATTCCATCACTGGAGGGACCGCGTGGCCATGAGGATCGGGAAGACTTGCTTGGCGCCTGGTTTGAACGCCTGCCCGAAGGCGGCGTAGATGCCGAGAGCTTGCTGGAAGAAGTCGAAAAAAATCTGGTGCTTGAAGCGCTGGCACGCAATGGCCAGGTCAAGGCAAAGGCCGGGCGCTGGCTGGGGTTTGGCGAGCGCACCAAGGATAAAATGCGTTATCTTTGCGATAAATATGATATTCACCCGGGGGAGGAAACTCAAGCATGAGAATGCGCACCTGCACTAACAACATAAATAAAGCCGCATATGGTTTTATTTATGTTGTTGCCAGTACATTATTCATACTGTTCATGCCGGTAGCAGCCAGCGCTCAGGATAAGCAGGAGTATTTGTATCAGCGTGATGTCACTGTACCTGCTTATCAAACATTGCGTGAATTTTTCGACATGCCAAACAGACCGGGGAAATACGAGGTCACGCTGGTATCCGATTCCATGGGGCCGCTGACATTCCGCATTCTGCGGGTGCGGGGCGAGCATGAACAGACGGTGAAACGCATGCGTAGCTATCACATGAAATCACATGAGTTTCAAGCGCCATTCAACAACCCGCGCGGCACGGATGACCTGATTGTGGAAATCGCCAATTCCAACCCGGCAGTAAACGCCAGGGTGTCCGTGTACGTCGTCGAAGTGCCGTAGCCGGATTCTTGCGGAGGAAGTGTTGCGGGTTAGAGTGGCTCGCATGGTCTCCACCCGCTTCCTGAAAGCATGTGGCTTTATTTATGAAGGTCTTACGGTACGGTTATTGATTGCGTGCCTGTTTTTCCTGTGGGCAGGGGAATCAATGGCGGCCTCAACCGTGTTCGATACGCCTGTTAGGGTACAGCTAAAATGGCGACACCAGTTTCAGTTTGCCGGTTATTACGCTGCGTTGGAAAAGGGCTTTTATGCAGAAGAAGAATTAAATGTTCGCCTGATCGAAGGTGGGCCGGGAAGCGCGCCTGTCGATAAGCTGCTGGGCGGAAAGGTGGATTACGCCGTGGCTGATTCCGGTGCAATTCTGTACCGGGCCAAAGGCGAGCCCATCGTTGTTCTGGCCAGTATCTTTCAGCATTCACCATTGATTCTTCTATTCAAACAAGATTCAGGTATCTCAAATCTTTCCAGCCTGAGAGATAAGCGCGTAATGTTGCAAAAAGGGCATGTTACCGCTGCCGAAGTACTTGCCATGCTTGATGGCGCAAGCTTGAAGGTCGGCGATTTCAAGCGCCAGCAAACAAGCTTTGACATTCATGATCTGATCGAGGGCCGGACGGATGCCTTTGCGGCCTACAGCACCAATGAACCGTTTTTGCTGACAAAACTGGGCATTTCCTTCGGTATGTTCGGTCCCCGTGACTACGGCATTGATTTCTATGGCGACACATTGGTGACCACCGAAACCGAGCTAACGAATCATCCCGGTCGGGCCACTGCCTTCCTCCGTGCCACCATTCGCGGCTGGGAATATGCGATTGCCCACATGGAAGAAATCACCGATCTCATCAAACGTAAATATGATACACAGCACAAGTCGCGTGCACATTTGATGTTTGAAGCACAGGGCGTCCGCGATTTGATGATGGCCGATGTGGTGCCGGTCGGACTATCCAATCCGGGTCGCTGGCGGCAAATTGCAACGACATTTTCCCAAATGGGAATGAAGAATAAAGACATAAACTGGGATGTATTTCTCTATCGGCAGAAGCCCGGTGTTGAAGCCTTTATCAAACAATATGCCTATGAACTGACGACCGGCATCACGCTGCTGACGCTTCTGCTGTTGGGCGGTTACGTCATACTGTTGTTGCGTAGCAGGGCAAAACTGAATCAGGTGCTTGAATCCATGCCCGTGCCGCTGTTTGTTACCCGTGTTGAGGACGGGTTGGTACTGTTGCTGAATGAGGCGACACGGTTATTTTCGCGGACACAGGAAGCCGGTCTTGATCTGAATGCGGTTGATTTCTATGAAAATCCGGAGGATCGAAAAAGACTTGCCCGGCAAATCGCCGAGCAAGGCAAAGTCGAAGGTTATGAACTGGCCGTTCGCCGGGCCGATGGCAGTCCGGCGTGGATATCCCTGTTCTCACGCAGCATCCGTTTTGAAGGACAGGATGCGATTCTGACTGTCGTGCAGGATATTTCTGAAATCGTGCGTGCGCGCAAGACGCTTGAAGATATTAATCAGGAACTGGAAACACGCGTGTCCGAACGTACCTTTGCACTCATGGAAGCCAATGAAAACCTTAAAGCTGAAATGCTTGAGCACAACCGGTCTGAACGCGAACGCGAGCAACTCTTTGAGCAATTGGTACAGGCACAAAAAATGGAAAGTGTCGGTATTCTTGCTGGCGGTATCGCCCATGATTTCAACAATCTGCTGACCAGCATCATGGGCAATGCGGAACTGGCGCAAATGGATGCCAGAGGTGATCATTTAAATGAATATCTGGAGCCGATACTTAAGGCCTCCCATCGTGGCGCCAATCTTGTGCGGCAAATGCTGGCTTATGCCGGCAAGGCAAGCGTGCAACGGAAAGAACTCGATCTTCGCGCACTGGTAAAGGAAATGACCGGGCTGATCCATGCCGGTGTGGACAAAAGGACGTCCGTGGATATCACGGGAGTGAATGCGGAA
The DNA here is from genome assembly GCA_036985955.1 of Zetaproteobacteria bacterium. GTDB lineage: Bacteria > Pseudomonadota > Zetaproteobacteria > Mariprofundales > Mariprofundaceae > JAUZQZ01. The sequence continues at coordinate 5,941 of BTQQ01000108.1, forward strand.
GAGGATTTGCCTGTCTGGATTCTGGGTGACCCGAATCAGGTGATACAGGTGATTATGAATCTGACCACCAATGCGGCGGAGTCCTATCAGGAAGAGGCGGGAAGCGTACGCATTGCCTGTGGCGTGATGGATGCGGATTCTGATTTTATTGATACA
>BTQQ01000109.1:0-6079 GCA_036985955.1 Zetaproteobacteria bacterium
AGCATGAGTATGCTGTATTTCGCCTATGGCTCCAATATGTGCTCAACGCGCATGCGCAAGCGCGCACCATCTGCTGTGGTGATTGGAACAGCCTGTCTTAAGCATCATCACGTTGTGTGCAACAAACTGGGGCAGGATGGTACAGCAAAAGCGAATATCGTTCCGAAACAGGATGCCTCCACCTATGGTGTACTATATGGAATAAGCATGGATGAAATGAAGCTTTTGGACATGAAAGAAACAGGATACCGGAGGGTTAAAAAAACACTCCTGAGCCATCTCAATCAGGAAGTGCATGCCCAAACCTATGTCGCTTTCCGGCTCACCCATCAGCCTGTAACCACTGATTGGTATAAATCCCTCATAATCCAGGGTGCAACCGAGCATAGACTGCCGGATCACTACATTCACGCGCTTGAACGCCTTCCGGCAACCGAGCAGACTCCCAAGAGTTGAAACCCGATGCGTGAAATTATCCATATTGAAACAACCCGACGCGAACAACTGGTGGATATTACAGCGCAGGTGCAGGAAACACTGCGTGCGGGCAAGGTACAAAATGGACTCGTTTCCATCTATGCACAGGGAGCAACCGCAGCCATTATGATTCAGGAAAACTGGGATGAAAGCGTGCAAACGGATGTTATCCACCTGCTACAAAAATTGATCCCGAAAGGGGTATGGCTGCATGATCAACAAGATGGCAATGGAGATGCGCATCTTAAAGCCGGACTGGTTGGTCCTTCGGAAACCATCCCTGTCATGGATGGCCAACTCGGGCTTTCCCGCTGGCAGAATATCTTCTTCTGCGAGTTCGATGGCCCACGGCGCCAACGCAGCATTGTTTGTACTATCATCCAGGACACATAAGGAGTACTGCATGTTTGTCACCATGAACCGCTTTACCATTGATCCCGATCATTGGGAGGATTTTGAGAACCGCTTCAAACAACGCGCCGGGCTGGTGGACGGCGAGCCCGGTTTTATCCGCAATGCCGTATTGCGCCCTGCCGAAGATAGCGGCAGGCAGCATATCGTGATGACCCTGTGGGAATCCCGCGATGCGTTTCTGGCGTGGACGAAATCGGAATCCTTTAAAAAAGCCCATGCCAAGGCTGGGCAGACGCCGAAGGAGTGGTTCGCCGCCCCAACAAAACTGGAAATATTTGAAGCCGTAACCAATACTTCCGGCTGACAGGTATTTTTTTTAAAACAGGTATTACACCATCCTTGATGCTGTGCTAATCTTGCGCGCATCAATTTTGTAAGTGAGGATTCCAATGGCTTTTGTTGTTACCCAGTTATGTAAAGATTGCGTGGATACGGCATGCGTATCCGTTTGTCCTGTGGACTGTTTTTATCAGCCCAAGGAACCAGGTGAAAAATATCCCAACATGCTGTATATCTCGCCTGAGGAGTGTATCGACTGCGCCGTATGCGAACCGGAATGCCCATGGGAGGCCATTTATCCCGAGGAAGACGTGCCGGAAGTATTCGAGAGCGATATTGCGCTTAATGAAGCATGTGACACCGACCGGGATGGCTTTGAACTGGCCGAAGTCATTGAGCATGAGCCGCCCTCCGCTGAAGAAGTAGCTGAGAAAAAGGCTAAATACGGTCTTTAACGCCTGTCGGGCGGCGTTCATGCCGCCCACCCTTTTCTTTCCATGCTAACCGAATCCAAACTGTGCCCGACCCTGATCGGCATGGAACGAGCTGACATGGTCGGACTGTGCAGGTCTGCCGGTGTTAAACCGGTACACGCTGAAACATTACTGGCTCATGTGTTCCGCTATCACACACGCGATATCCGTGCCATTCCCGATCTGCCCCAGGCCCTTTATGGATGGCTTGAGCAGCATACAGAACCGCTTGATATTAAGCTGCTCACCCAACAAAAAGCGAATGATGGCACGCGCAAGATGTTGCTGGCTATGCCGGACGGAAAAGAAGTAGAAACCGTATTGATCCCGGAAAAGAGACGGCTAACACAATGTATTTCGACACAAATCGGCTGTGCGCTGAACTGTTCTTTTTGCCTTACGGGCACAGCGGGGCTGACTCGCAATCTGAGCGCCGCCGAGATGGTTGCCCAGATTATGATTGCCATGGATCATTATGACGAACGGGCGAGCAACCTTGTACTCATGGGCATGGGCGAACCCATGCATAATTATGAGGAAGTAGCGCGTTTCGTGCGCATTGTCACCGACATGAAAGGCATGGCCTTTTCGCCACGGCGGGTGACAGTCTCCACGGCAGGCCATGTGCCGGGAATCCAGCGCATGGTTGCCGACCGCCTCCCCTGCAATCTGGCCCTGTCGCTTAATGCCACTAACGATGAGACCCGCAATCGGATCATGCCGATCAACAGGCGCTGGCCCATTGCCGAGGTACTGTATTGGGCAGGTATATTCGTCAAAACCATGCGTAAACGGGTTCTGATTGAATATGTCATGCTGGCGGGAATCAATGACACGGACATGGATGCAAAGCGGTTGATTCAACTACTCGAGGATATCCCCTACACCATCAACCTTTTGCCCTTCAATACATATCCTGGAAGCCTCTATCAGCGCCCGGAGCCCGCACGCATATCCGCCTTCCGGAGAATTCTTGCCGAGGCAGGCAAGGTGGCCGTCGTACGCGAAAGCCGTGGCAGGGACATATCCGCCGCCTGTGGGCAATTGTATACCTCAGCGCAACGTCCTCGACAGAAAGCCGCACAAAACACTTAACGCAATAAACTACAGACTACTCAGGTTATCCCTGGCAACAGTGTAGCCGGGATTGATCTTGAGCGCCTCCTTGAACTCGGTTCTGGCGCGATCACGATCATGCCGCTCGTTTCGGGTATAGTAAGCCACGCCAAGATCATTGTGCACCCGCGCATCACCGGGGCAAAGCTTCACGGCCTTTTCCAGATAGTACACCTTGTCATCATTGTTCTTGGTCTTGAGGGAACGATCAAAATATTCTTGCCCTTTCGTACAATTTTGCGTGGCAAGCTTTCTACCACTGTTCACTTGCTGGGCCGGTTGTTGCACCTGCTGCTGGGCCGCCGCCTCTCGACGGCCGGTCTCTTTGGCCCGCTGCTCACTTTTATCCATCTGACTGCCAATGATGTAGCCACCAATCGCACCAATTGCGGCACCCTTGCCTGATCCGCCTGAGCGATCCACGGCATGCCCGATACCCGCACCGATACCGGCGCCAAGCAACGCACCCATCACGCCCTTCTCGCCAGCCATGGAAGGAGTGGCGAACACCAGCATACCAAGCAATGTCAGCCATACTTTGCGCATCACCATATCCTCCTTTTATATTGTCTTCTTGTTAGTATAGATGGAAAATGGAAAATTACATTCACATCACCCCAATAAATAGGGGAACCATTACGCCTATTGAGTACTGTTTTTGGGAAGAACGTCAGTGGGGATGAATACGCGCACCCTCGTAACGAGGCGGAATACTGCGTTTTGGTTTGATCCGTGCGCCCTCATAGCGACCCGTGTTTCCACGGGTTTTATCGGTAGAAAATTCACCATCAGCCACCTTCCCACTCCGTTTTTCCGATATATGAAGAAAGGCCATGCTGTTCCCACGCCACGTTTTTCCCGGCAGGGCTTGCGCCTGTACACGCGTGGAGGCAACGCGGTCTCTGGCCGCCGGATGATCGGCAAAGAAGCCCGCCAGCAGATCACGGTTACCGCGTTCCAGCTTCACCAGATTTTGCAGAAACCGGCTCATGGACATGGGATCGAAGCCTGTGCGGTAGAGTAGCTTCACGCCGCGCCGGTCGGCATCCGCCTCGGCCTGACGCGAGTATTTCGTCAACTGCCCCTGTGCCAGCAATCTGCCGGCAATCAGCGCCGCATTACCGGCACCGCCGCGTCCCACCAGAGCCCCCAGCACGCCCAGGCCAAGTTGATAGCGCATCGCCTTTTCAATCCGCGCCTTGTGATGACGGCCTTCAACGTGTCCGATTTCGTGCGCGATAACGCTTGCCAATTCCGCCTCGGAGCCTGCAATTTCAAGCACTTTGCTGTGTATATAGATAAATCCCCCCGGCAGGGCAAATGCATTGATGCGCTTGTCCTGGATCACGCGGAACCGCCAGGGAAGATTCGGTCGCGCGCTGGCACGGGCCAGCTCCATGCCCAGTTTTGAAACGTAATCCTGCACTTCCGGATCGCGCAACATTTGTACTTTCTGCTCAACCTGAGCCGCAGCCTGTCGGCCAATCTTGATCTCGTCCTGTTCGCTGAGTGAAAACATCCCTGCTTGCACGTTCTGTATGCCAGAGAAAAAGAGCAATGTTGCTGCAATAGCGAGCCGAACATACGAAGGGCTTCCCATCTGTTTACTCCAGTACACCATTGGTCGCCGCTAACTGATTGATTTTTACACCCCATTACCATCAGGGCAGTAGCAGGGCAAGCCTGCGACTGATACCCATGTGATAGCGTATCAATAGCGTTCCGCTCAAAGCGCTGACGATGACATAAGCGACAATCATGTTGTAAAAATTGATCCCCCATGACTGATCAAGCGTTAGAGCGGCCACAACCAAAGCGAATTCTCCACGGGGCACAAGCAGCAAACCAAGCCTCACAGCCGATTCTCCGGACATGGATTGTGATCTGCCTCCCAAATATCCGCCCAGCATTTTGGCAAGGCTTGTCACCAGCACCAAAGTAATCGCCACACCAAGATTATCTATCAACAGGCGCCAGTCCGCACCCGCACCAATCGCCGCGAAAAAACCAACAGCCAGAAGTTCGCGGTGCGGCACAAGCAATGCCTCGATTCTCTTCCGGCTATCACTCTCGGACACCACCATGCCAACCAGCAGCGCCCCGACGGCAGCGGAAATACCGGAAGATTCACCAATCCCGGCAATCAGACACACCAGTGCAAGGCTGACCAGCAGGGTCAAATCCTTTTCGGGCTGATTCAGCCAGCGTGAAACCAGCCCAATCCGGGCAAGCGCAACAAACAAGCCCAACAACAACAGTCCTGCAAGCAGGGTTGCGGCGATTCCGCCTACCAATTCAAGCGATCCGGCACCAAGCATCACGACACATAAAGGAAGCAGCAAAGCCATGAGCAAATCCTCGACCACCAGAATCCCCAGACACCATTCAGCCTCCGGCAGTACAATCAATTTGTAGTCCATCAACCCCTTGGCAATGATGGCGGAGGAAGAAGCATAGGCAGCCAGCGCGAAACAAATAGCGGCGACAATGGGCATGCCCAGAGCAAAAGCCGCAATAACCGCCAGTGGTATATTGATAACCGCGTCCCAGAATGCAGGCTTAATCAGGCCTTTGAAACGATTCCTCAAACTCCCGGGTGAAAATTCCAGACCCACAAAAAACAGAATCAGCATGGAGCCGAGCGTCATTAATATATGCAGAAACGTTTCAGGGATATCGAATACCGCACCCAGTATAACGCCGCCCAGAAGATAACCGGGAATTGTGGAGAACCGTAATCGGAGTCCCAATCCACCCGTAATAGCCAAAAACCCCAAGGCTGCCGCCAGGCCCAGCAGCCACCCACCGGCGCCATGGATATCAATCATGATGCCGGATCGCTCGCGACAGCACCTCCCGATCCTCGTCCGGTCCCATCAGATAAAGAATATCCGCCGTCTGCAGCACATGCCCGTTTGGTGATTCTATGGAATCTTCTGAGACAGTTGTAACCGCTGCGACAAATGCAGCCCCTCTTTTCAGTGATGCGGCATCATCCCCCAGCACGGGAGAACCCGCTGGCACCACAACACATGTGGCTTGCGGTATCCGTGCATCTTTCTCCATGCTCTTGCCTGACGGAAAGGCTGATCCCAGCGCTTCCGCTTCTTCCGACGCCAACCGGACAGCAGAAGTAGGAAAGTCTTCTCCTTTGGGGGTCAGGTAGATTTCATATTCACCACTGTTGTAGGCGATAATGGAAATACGTCCGCCATCGCTTGCCTCCAGCCAGAGCTTCCGGCCCACGCCGGGCAAATCGGCTTCATTGATCGCGCTCATGTATCCAGCATAGCCGTAATTATGTGATTAGCCTACTGTCT
>BTQQ01000110.1:0-5946 GCA_036985955.1 Zetaproteobacteria bacterium
TCGCCGGGAGCATCTGACTGCCCGGCTGACGGCAAATCCATAATTCTACCGCAATGGCTACAACAGGCATGGTCATGCATCTGCGTATTGCTGTCGAATACCATCCGCCCCGCAATGTACAATCGACGCAGCAATCCCGCTTTTTCGAGATGATCCAACGTTAAATATACGGTATTTTGTGACATGGAAGGAAAATCTGTTGTTAATTTCGCATACACTTCTCGCGGTGTGGCATGCATTGTCTGCTTCAATAGCAATTGAGCCACAGCAACGCGCTGCGGTGTGGCACGCAGGCCATGCGCACGTAGCAATGCATGTGGGTCATCGGATCGCGAGGCAATATTCATATTTAGTATTCTCTACTAAATAGTATCATTTGACAACCAGGAGTAAATAACTATGATTACAGCTAATAGGAATTATTCCTAACTAAGGAGTATAAAATGAAATACCTCATGTGCCTGTATTCCCTCACGCTGATAGCGGGGATACCGTTGTTACCTTCCGCAAACGCCGAGGATTTATCCGACTGGAAACTACCCCCCGTGCCCGTGCCTGCTGATAATCCTCAGTCCAAAGCAAAGATAGCCCTTGGCCACCAATTAACCTTTGACATCCGTCTGTCCAAAAATAATTCTATCAGTTGTGCCGGTTGCCATCTGCCCTTCGCTGGCGGCGGTGGACACACGCCACGCTCCTTCGGTCAGGGCGGCGAGCTTGGCCGGTGGGCGCCATCGTGGGTCAATGCCGCCTACTATACGTCGCTGTTCTGGGACGGGCGGGCGGCATCACTTGAGGAACAGACTGGCGCGCTTCCCGGCCACATGGGCCCCATCTCGGCCCCCGGTGAAATGGGCGGAGACATTGCGGCGATTGTCAAAAAACTCAATGCCATCCCCGCATACAAAAAAGGCTTCCATAAAGCATTCGGTGAAGATGCCTCCCGGCAGAATATCGCCAAAGCCATCGCCGCTTACGAACGCACGCTCATCGCCCGGCATTCGCCCTTCCAGCGTTATGTTAACGGTGATAAAAAGGCTCTTTCCCCGGCAGCGAAACGCGGCTTTGATCTGTTCCGCGACAAGGCGCAGTGCGCTGCCTGTCATACGCCGCCTTTGTTGACGGACAACGCATTTCACAACATTGGCGTTCCGCAAGTGGGTCCGTTGAAAGAGGACACGGGAAGATATGCCGTCACACATGACGAGGATGACAAGGGCGCATTCAAAACCCCGACGCTCTACAACTCGGCATCTTTCCTGTTTTCCATGCACGACGGCGCTTTTTCCACCATGGAGCAGGTCATTGACCACTACAACAAAGGTGGCGACCCGAAGAATGCGCATCAGAGTGATCTGATCGAACCACTGCATTTAACCAAAAAAGAGAAATCCGATCTCATTGCTTTCATGAAGAGCCTGACCGATGCGAAACTGAATCGCATCCATCGTCCACGTATGCCATAATTGTACAATGGTATGAACACAAAGGAGAACGGATATGAGCGACCATAATCAATCTTCCAAAGTAAACGATAACATCCTGGCAGGACTGGGACCGCTTGCCCCGCTGGCAGGCATATGGGAAGGCGACGCAGGCGTGGATGTTGCACCGGGGCAATCGGGAGCAGTCGAAACCAGATACCGTGAACGCCTGAGCTTCGAACCGCTGGGGCCGGTAGTCAACGGTCCGCAAGTGCTGTACGGCCTGCGTTACGCGACCACCGCCTGGCCGCTGGATGCGGATGAAGCCTTCCATGAGGAAACCGGCTACTGGCTGTGGGATGTGCAGGCCAAACAGGTGATGCGCTGTTTCATGGTGCCGCGGGGCGTCACCGTTCTCGCCGGAGGCATAGCATCGATTGATGCCACGGAACTGAGCATGTCTGCGGTTTGCGGTTCGACAACCTTCGGCATCCTGTCCAACCCGTTTCTTGATCAGGCTTTCAAGACCGTTCGCTACGATTTAACGGTCAATATCCTTGACGACGGGAGTTTTAGTTACAACGAGGATACACAGCTCAGGATTCATCAACAGGACGACATCTTCCATCATACGGACAGGAACACCCTGACAAAAACGGGGTGAAACGCATGGCATGATACAATCAGTGGGTGAACCGGCGACTGTACGATAAGGTGCGGATATTCCCGGTAGCGATTTTAATGCCACAAAGAGTCTCAATCGTGAGAAAAATGTATGATTGCAGGACTAACCCCGTGGGCATATTTACCCGTTGCGTATTCCGATCCGGACCAGACAGTGATCGATCCATTGTACCGTGAGTTTTTCCTGCACCGACTGTTGTCCAAGGCGCTCCATGAGTACGGAAAAATCTACCCAGTCCAGCAACTGGTCCTGGTTGGCGCAGGAGAAAACCATGGTTTCCTCGTCTGTTTCTGGATCACGGTGTACTTGCAGGCACTGGGCACAAATGCCTTTCATCATGCATTGCATGGGTGAGTTGATGGAACCTATGGCCACATGGTCCGGTTTGAGCATACCCTTGAGTGTGCCGTGGCGCGCCCGTGCAACCGCCGCCATCATGCCGGCCGAGCCAATGGCAATAAGGCGATCAATCTCGATCAGTGGAATGGAAGGCTCGCCCATCCCGCCGTTGGCATAGGCATCCATGGCTTCAACGATATTGCCGACGAAGCTCGTGTCCTGCGGTCGCGTGGGCGTGAACCCCGGAGCTTCATCCGAGCACCACACCACCACATCGGCGGCTGCCTCGATTTCTTCCACCTTGTAGCGGTCGATGATCTTTTTGTAGCCGGCGAAGTAGAGCACTCTGGAACCCGCTTTCCGGAAAGCCTGACCGATGGAAAAGAGGACGGCATTGCCCAGGCCGCCGCCGGCGAGAAGTACCGTTTCACCCTCACAAATTTCAGTCGGGCTGCCGGTCGGTCCCATCAGAACGACCGGCTCGCCGGGTTTGAGCTGAGCACACAGGTCGGAGGAGCCGCCCATTTCCATCACGATGAGTGAAATCAGTCCCTGATCAAGGTTCACGGAGGCGCCGGTCAGGGCCAGACCTTCCATGACCAGGCGGGTTCCGTCCACCTGGCGCGCGAGTGTTTCGTAGTTTTGCAGGCGGTAGAACTGGCCGGGACGGAAGGCCGATGCCGCCTTTGGTGCATGCACCACCACCTCCACGATATTTGGTGCCAGTCGCCGGACGGCATGTGTTCGCGGTCGTAACTGATCGTTCAGTCTGGCTATCAGCGCTTTCCCGTCCGTTCTCCCGGGCTGATTTTTGAGCAGAGCACGGCTGACCACCTTATGTCCCCGTCTGGCGCTGGCCATGGCCTTGACGACATTGCCGGCAAAAGAAGGATGCAGATCGCCAAAGAAACTCATGGCCCTGCCGTCCTCGCGTACGTTCATCAGCATCTGCGCTTCAGCAGGCTTGGCGATACGTTCCGGTTGAACCGGTTGGCCGTTCATATCCACGGCCTGGAAAAAATAGCCGTCCAGTTTGACGTGTTCCGCATCCTCTTCGGCCAGCGCTGTATTCGGATGCGTGCCCGCAGCTATCAGGATGGCGCGCGCCGGCAGGTGCACCACGTCGCCCGCATCCTCGATATGGCCGTCCGGATTCAACTCGCGCTTGGACAGACGCAGACGCTGAGCGTGCCCGTAGGCATCAATATCGACGGCCACCGGCGAGAGCAGTTCGGCGAAGCGAATACCTTCCGCCAGAGCATGCGTCAGCTCCTCGTGGTTAAGAATATAGCTGGGGGCGTCAATCAGACGCCTGCGGTAGACGATGCTCACCCCACCCCAGTGATCCAGCAGCGAAAGAATATCCGGCTCTCTTCCCTCGGTCGCCGCCTGTGCACGTTCAGCGCGGATGGCGCGAGCGTGGGCCATGAATTCGTCGGCGATCAGCGTTTCCTCCACGCTGAAGGGCGCGCGTACGGCATCCTCGCCGCGCTCGTGCGCCAGAGCTTCATAGCGGGAAAGGAACTTTTCCACCTGTACCGGATAGTAAGCCAGAACCTCGGTAGCGGTATCCACGGCCGTCAGGCCGCCACCAATCACGACCGCGGGCAAGCGAATCTGTAGATTGGCCACCGATGATTCCCTGACGGCGCCCGTGAGTTGCAGGGCCATGAGAAAGTCCGATGCCTTACGCACCCCTCTTGCCATACCGTTGGGGATAGAGAGGAAGGTGGGCTTGCCCGCACCCATACACAAGGCGATATGATCAAAACCCATGGTGAAGGCATCTTCGACCGTAAGCGTGCCGCCGAAGCGCACGCCGTCGAACATGGTGAAACGTTCGCGCCGTTCCAGCAGAAGACGGATCACTTTCAGGAAATTCTTGTCCCAGCGTACGGTAATGCCGTATTCGGCCACACCGCCGAATCCGGCCATAACGCGTTCATCCAGTTCTTCATGCAGGGTATGGATATCGTGAATGGGCTGGAACGGTGCGCGCACACCCCCAACCGTTACACCGCAAATCTCCGGTGGCAGAGGCTCGATCTTCAACCCGTCAATGGCCACGACCCGGTGGCCATCATTCATCAGGTGATGCGCCAGCGTATAACCTGCTGGCCCAAGGCCAACCACCAGCACCTTGTAGCCGCTGTCTTCCAGGAGCAGCGGCCGCTCGATATTCAGGGGATTCCAGCGGGTGAGCAGGCTATAGATTTCAAAGCCCCAGGGTAGTTCCAGCACTTCCCTGAGCATGCGCGTTTCGATCTGGGGAATGTCTACCGGATCCTGGCGCTGATAAATGCACGACTTCATACAATCATTGCAGATGCGATGGCCGGTTCCAGCGACCATCGGGTTATCCACCACGACCGCCGCCAGAGCGCCGATGGCGCAGCCTTCGGCCATGAGCAGGTTCATTTCCGATATCTTTTCCTCCAGGGGACAACCTGTCAGCGTCACACCCAGGGGGCTCTTGCTGAAGGTGTTGGAACGTTTCTCTTTCAGGCCCTTGGAGCAGGAGTCGCGATCCTGTTTGTGGCACCAGATACAGTAATGCGCCTGATCCATGGCATAGGCCGGATTACATCCAGGGTCCGTCAGCTTGAATCCCCGACGCTGTTTTAACATATCTCCGGGCAACCGCATCTGGTCTATGCCGTGATGTTCTTCGGAAACCACGGACACCAGATGCATAAAATCAAGATTATGTGGCAGCTTAAACAGCACGCCGTCCGCATGGTGCGCGCGGCCATCTCGGGTATGCACCGCCCACGCGGCATAGCGCGCCGCCGTTTCCAGGGCATGTGCATGATGTTTCGGGTTTTTGATCCACTCGAGCACCTGGCTGGCATAGCGCAGTTCATCAAAGGGCGCGCCGCACAAAGCCTCCATGGCGGGGATAAGCGCTTCGCCCGCATCATTTTCCACCTGAACCCCTTTGATAGCGCGTTGAATGAACCGGCGTTTACAGGTGGAAATCAGTTCATTCGCCAACTGTTGCTTCTTTCGGTCCAGCACCTGTGTCCGGATGCCGAACAGTTCAGCAAGAAATGTTTCAAGGTGAGGTGCCAGGTCCATAAGCAGGGCGGAATGCTCCTTGGGGCCAAGCGAATCGAAGTGCTCCCGGCCATCATGAAGCCGGGCGTGCAGGGCTTCATCACTGGCCGCAAGCGCAGTGAGAAAAATATCATCGATGCGTTTGAGGCCCTCCAGGCGATATAAATCCTCAAAGGATAAGCCGTGGGCGAGGGTGAGAGTGACTTTGGCGACAGTTTTCATGGGCCACTCATACTGCTACCAAGCCTGTTCCCCGGCAACCTGTAAGCAACCTGTAGCCTATTCCAATATAAAATGAGCGGCAAAAAGAAGCTTATCTTCGGCTTGCGGACGGCAGGCCACGCCTACAGGATTGCCCGATGCCGCAACCATCCGCCCCCACCGCCATCCAACCTGCAGACGAGCACGCCTTTTACCGGCTCGGCCCGGAGCAGGTGTTGC
>BTQQ01000111.1:0-5865 GCA_036985955.1 Zetaproteobacteria bacterium
TTGCGGCCCAAGGGAATCGCAGTCGTGACCGGCCATGCATCGGAGATGGTTCAGGCGCATGTGGGGAACCCCCGGAACCTTGAATGGGTCATCCAGGACAAGCAGTTGGGAACAGGCCATGCAGTCAGGCAATGTGAGGAGGTGATCTCCGATGTTCGGGATGTGTTGATTGTATGTGGTGATACCCCGTTGCTGCGTAGCGAAACGCTGGCGAAACTGGTGGCGGAGCACCGTGAGCGGGATGCCGTTGTAACCGTATTGACGGCTGAGGTGGATAATCCGTCGGGGTATGGGCGGATTGTTCGGGATTCGGCTGGAAAAGTAACGGAAATTACCGAGGAGAAGGACGCCACCGATGCCCAGCGGCTGATTCATGAAGTGAGTAGCGGTATTTACTGCGTTCGTCACGATGTGTTGTTCGATTTATTGCATAAAATTGAAAATCATAATACGCAAAGGGAGTATTACCTGCCGGATATTGTGCCGTTGGCCTTGAAAAACGGCCGGTCAGTGGAAACGGTGCGTATGGAAGATGCAGCCGAGATGATGGGAGTTAACGATCGGGTACAACTATCCCGGGTTGAAGACAGGATGCAGGCGAACATTATCCGCGATTGGCAAGAGAGAGGTGTGACCATTGAGAAACCCGAAACGGTGCGTATTGAGGCTACGGTCAGTATCGGTCTGGACACCGTTATTCAGGCCGGGTGCTATCTGATTGGTTCAACCCGCATTGGCGATGAATGCCGGGTGGGCCCGTATGCCGTATTGGTAAATGCGTGGCTCGATGATCAGGTAGAGGCATTTGCCTTCAGTCATATTCATAGCGCCAATGTGGCAATGGGAACGAAGATCGGACCCTTTGCACGCTTGCGCCCCGGCGCACAACTGGACGAGGAAGTCCGGGTAGGTAATTTTGTTGAAATCAAGAATTCAGTTGTTGGCCGGGGGAGCAAGGTGAATCATTTGAGTTATATCGGCGACACTGAAATGGGTGCGGATTGCAATATCGGTGCGGGCACGATTACCTGTAACTACGACGGTGCGAATAAACATAAAACGATGATTGGTGATCGCGTATTTGTTGGATCGGATACCAAACTCATCGCACCGGTGGAAATAAAATCTGATGCAACAGTGGGTGCGGGAAGCATTATTACAAAGAAGGTCGAATCCGGTGGTTTGACCTTGTCCGAGCGGCCGGATCAACGCCATGTTTCCCATTGGCAACGGCCACGCAAGAAGTCTCGCTGATCGTATGAATCCTTCAATCTGATGTGCGGCATTATCGGGGCTGTGGCCCGTGATCATGTGCAGGATCGTCTCATGGATGGTCTTGCACGCATGGAATACCGTGGCTATGACAGCGCGGGGGTCTGTATCCGTGGCCCGGATGGGTTTGAATGCAGAAAAGAGCCGGGGAAACTAATTCATTTACAACACAATCTGGCCGAACACGCCTTGACGGGATCAATCGGAATTGGGCACACTCGTTGGGCGACGCATGGTCCACCAACACGGGAAAATGCACACCCGCATCTTGGGAATGGTGTGGCAGTGGTGCATAACGGCATCATTGAGAATCACGAAGATCTTCGACAGAAGTTGGGCAAGGATGGGGCCAGATTTAAGTCACAGACGGACAGTGAAGTCATTCCCTTGTTGTGGTCGTCCCATAGGCGGAAGAAAAAAGCAGGCATGGAGGCATGGAAAGCTACGGTAAGGCAACTGGAAGGGGCCTATGCCATTGTGGCGATTGCGGAACAGGGCGATGAAGGTTTGTGGTTTGCGCGCTGCGGCAGCCCTTTGTTGTTGGGGCGGAGTGGAGATGCTGTGTTTGCCGCCTCCGATGCGCTGGCATTATCCGGTATGGCGGAAGAGGTGATGTATCTGGAGGAGGGGGATACCGGATGCATTTCCCTGAACCGTTGCAAGATATGGGATACACATGGAAAAGAAGTCCGGCGAACCTGGCAGGATATGCCTTCGGCAGTACGATCTACCGGTAAGGACGGATTTTCACACTACATGGAAAAAGAGATTTATGAGCAGCCGCGCGTGTTGGCGGACATATTGCAGGCGTATATTGAGGATCATCGGATCATATTTCCGGATGCTCCGTTATTTGATACAGAAAAGTTGCCTGCCCGTATTGTCATGGTCGCTTGCGGCACGTCCTATCATGCCGCGCTGACGGCGCGCTACTGGCTGGAACGCTTTCTGCAAGTATCCGTTGAAGTGGATGTTGCCAGTGAGTATCGCTATCGCGATCCTGTGATTGGGCCGGACACATGGCTGATTACGTTGTCCCAGTCGGGAGAAACCGCAGACACGCTCGAGGCCCTGCGCTTGTTCAAATCTCATACGCCGGATAATCCTGCATTGGCTTTGTGCAATGTGCCGTTTTCCTCGCTGGCGAGGGAGTCTGATGGTGTGATTCACCTGCTGGCGGGCGCGGAGGTCGGGGTCGCATCTACCAAGGCTTACACTGCGCAATTGGCCGTACTGGCTCTGTTGGCGCTCAAGATGGCACATGACAGCGGCGCGATGGCGGAGGATATTTTTGAGGGGCATCTTGCCGCAATGCGGGATGTGGTAACCGGTATGAATATGCTGCTGCAACAGTCGCAGCAGGTGGCGGCGCTTACCCGTTTATTTGAGTCGATTCACGGCTCGCTGTTTCTCGGACGTGGCCCCTGTTACCCATTGGCGCTGGAAGGTGCCCTGAAATTAAAGGAAATCTCGTATCTGCATGCGGAAGGGTATGCAGCAGGTGAGATGAAGCATGGCCCCATTGCGCTGATTGATGCACAGCTTCCCGTCGTGGTGCTGGCGCCACGGCAGTATCATCTGCAGAAGGTGCTGTCCAACCTGCGGGAGGTACAGGCACGTGGAGCAAAGGTGATTCTCCTGACTGATTTACCGCAGGAAGACTGGCCGCAGGATGTGGATGCGGTAATCGGCCTGCCGGAAGGGGACTATTTTACAACACCACTATATGCCGCGATTCCCCTGCAACTCCTGGCTTACTATGTGGCCTGCGCAAAAGGTACGGATGTCGATCAGCCGCGTAATCTGGCTAAATCCGTTACGGTTGAATGATGCAAATACTGTTGTCTGATACTTTACACCTGTGATATCAGGCCCTACGCTAGTCCAGAAGTGAACATAAGCGGGAAAACAAAGGTGTTTGGAATCATTGGTGATCCGGTCTCGCATTCGTTGTCACCATTGTTCCAGAACCGATTTCTGGAGCTGTGCGGGATGGATGCCGTGTATGTGCCGTTCCGTACCGGGAGGGGCGATGTGGCTAGAGCATTAGAGGGCTTTTGGGCCGCAGGCGTTGAGGGGTTCAATGTGACCGTGCCCCATAAGGAGGTAGTGTTGCCTATGGTTGAGGCTGATGCAGCCGCGAAATGTATTGGCGCGGTGAATACGGTCAGACGCCATGCTGCCGGATGGCAGGGGACCAATACTGATTGGCAAGGTTTCCGGGATGTGTTGCGCGGCATGGAGATTGATGTCAGCGGGACTGAGGTGCTTCTGTTTGGCGCGGGCGGTACCGCGCGGGCGGTGTTGTATGCCCTGGCGCAGGAAAAGGTTGCGAAAGTCAGTGTTTGTAATCGAGGGCAGGATCGGCTTCATACCTTCATCGGGTACGCCAGTGAAACCTGGCCAGAATTGGCTGTTGAAGCAGTGGCCTGGAATCAGCAGGATGTTGGTGAAGCATGTGAAAGGACGGTGCTGATGGTGAATACGACCAGTATTGGTTTGAAGGACAAGGTGGAACATTTCCCGTTTCAACTACCGGGGAACGGTGTGGCGCTGGATGCGGTTTATGCGCAGGATGGCAATACTGCATTTGTATACGCGACGGAACAATTTGGGCATAAAGCGGTTGATGGACTACCTATGTTACTGGCACAAGGCGTGGCATCCTTCTATTATTGGCATCAAATCGAACCTGCGCGCACATCGGTCCTGCGCTGGTTGGAAGCAAGGCTTGGGAGAGAATCCACTGCGCTTCCAGGATGGGGGAATGGAGTATGAAGTCTACACGGCTGGGCGATATTCTGCTGCGTCAGAAACGAATCACCCGTGAACAACTGGATAATATTATTCGTGAGATGAATCTCAATGGCGACACGCTGGTATCGCAGCTGGTCAAGCAGAATCTGTTTGCTGAAGAAGAAATCACCAGATTTATCGCCAAGAGTTTTGGCCGTCCCATTGTCGATCTGGAAAAGATCAAGGTGGAATCAGATATTACCAAAATTTCCATGGATATCATGCGTAAGAACATGGCTATGCCGATTAAACGGTCGGGCAATGTGCTTACGCTGGCTGTGGCCGATCCTTATGATATCAATGCCCTGGACGAGATGGCATTCATTAGTGGCTGTCAGGTCGAGGTGGTGATTGCCCCCGAACGTCAGCTGCTACAACAACTGGATGAGGTAGGCGCTGCTGAAGAGCATCTGGACGATTTAATGTCCGATATGGGCGCCAATGATATGGAGATTGTGGATACCAGCGAGGATGAGCTGGACGAGCATACGCTGGCGACGGAAACGGAGGCTGCGCCGGTCGTCAAGCTGGTGAATCTTATTTTACTTGATGCGATCAAACGCGGTGCATCGGATATTCACCTTGAGCCTTACGAAAAAGTGCTGCGGGTGCGTTACCGAATTGATGGCGTGTTGCATGAGATCATGCGACCGCCTATGAAGTTGCGCGATGCGCTTGTATCCCGTATCAAGATTCTGGCGCGGCTGGATATTTCAGAGCGGCGTTTGCCACAGGATGGTCGTATCAAGCTGCGTTTATCCAGGGCAAAGACGGTGGATTTTCGTGTGTCCGTGCTGCCGACCCTGTTCGGAGAGAAGGTCGTGATGCGTCTGCTTGATCCTTCCAGCCTGCAACTGGATATGAGCAAGCTGGGCTATGAAGAGGAATCGCTGCGCTGGTTCAAGGAGATGATTCATCAACCCTATGGTATGATATTGGTGACAGGTCCCACGGGATCGGGCAAGACGGTGAGCCTTTATTCGGCTGTGGCAGAGCTGAACCAGCCGGGCGTGAATATCTCCACAGCCGAAGATCCGGTGGAATTTAACTTCATGGGGATCAATCAGGTGAACGTGCATCCGGAGATTGGTCTTGATTTCCCCCGTGCCTTGCGGTCCTTTCTGCGCCAGGATCCGGATATTATCCTGATCGGTGAGATCCGTGATCATGAAACCGCTGCTATTGGCATCAAGGCGGCGCTGACCGGCCATCTGGTGCTGGCAACTCTGCATACCAATGATGCACCATCTACCATGAACCGCCTGGTGAATATGGGTATGGAGAATTTTCTTGTGGGGTCTGCAGTTAATCTTGTTTCGGCGCAACGTTTAGCCCGGCGCACGTGTGCGGAATGTGCGGAGCATATTGAAGTTCCACCGGAAGCACTGATCGATGCGGGTGTTCCTGAAAGTGAAGTTGGCGATTTCCATCCAAAACAGGGGAAAGGGTGTCCCGTATGTAATGGCACGGGTTACAAGGGTCGCGTGGGCATATATCAGGTGATGCCGATCTTCCAGGAAATTCGGGATGCGGTATATGCAGGAGAAAATGCGGACAAAATTAACGAAATTGCAGTCAGTAAGGGAGTAAAAACGCTGCGCATGGCGGCGCTCTCCAAGGTGAAAGAGGGGGTTGTTTCTCTCGAGGAATGCTTAAGGGTAACGGTGACGGATTAGTGTTCTCCTCTATAGAAAGGCATACCATCAGAGCCACCCCAAGAAATCAGGGCAAGGCGCGGCCCAAAGCCAATGGCGTGTCATTGGCAAGGGATGCAATACCCCAGGGCACCTTCTCTCT
>BTQQ01000112.1:0-5855 GCA_036985955.1 Zetaproteobacteria bacterium
TACGAGACAGGGACGATTGCCTTTGTTGCATACCCGTACGCCTTAAAAGCCGGTAATTCATATGGCTTCCTGTGGTCTTGCAAATCATTTTACATAAATCAGCCGCATGATGGCGGCCTGCCCTTCGCATGCGGGAGATGGGCATGGGCACGGGAAGCAGAATGTCCTGCGGTGAAAAAATTGTTGCAAGCTTTGTTGACGCTGTTCGAATCAGCCATTCCAGTCCCGCATCATTACCATGCAGTTTCCACGCCAGAATAGCCGTGCGCACAGATCCGGTGTAGGTGTACAGGCTAATCGTCCGGGCCTGTGGTGGTGATTTCTTCAGGCAACGGCCACAGGGTCCCGGTGCAATGTCTTCGGGCATGGCCTTTCCACACAGATGGCAAACATGTTTTGGCCATACATGGATTGTATGGGCGCAGTCCGCACAGCAAGTCTGGTGCGTCGTGACCGGTACGTGGCAAAAAACACAAGTCGGGGGCAGCAGCGTGTCCCGCAAGTGGTTAACTCCTAATGACAGGAAGGTTGACAGGGGTGGCATGGCATCCAGCATGCCTGTTATGCCTGACAGCTGCAATTGGTTTGACCCCGTGGCCACATCCCGCCGGCGTGTTTTTACGCGCAGCCAGCGATTGGGTGTATGGATTGAAATAGACGGGGTACGGTTGCTAAATTTTTCATCCAACGATTATCTGGGTTTAAGTTTCCATCCTGCCGTCCAGAAAGCAGCCATCGAAACCATCCGGCATGATGGTTTCGGCAGCGGTGCTTCGCGTCTGGTAAGCGGTGATGATCCGCTTCTTCACGAGCTGGAAGATGCGCTGGTTCGCTGGAAGGGATATGAAGCGGCGCTGGTTATGGGTTCAGGCATGCTGGCCAATATCGGATTGCTGAATGCGTTAGCGGAGCGTGGAACACACCTGTTTTGCGACAAACTCAATCATGCTTCACTGGTGGATGGCGCGCGTCTGGCCCGCAGCACAACCCACCGGTATGCCCATCTTGATCTGGTTGGACTGGAACGATTGCTTGAAAAACACCGTGTATCACGGCGCATCATTGTCAGCGATGGCGTATTCAGCATGGATGGAGATTGTGCGGATGTTCATGCCCTGATGCAGTTGGCGGATGCCTATGATGCGCTTGTGGTGCTGGATGATGCCCATGGCCTGGGCACAGTGGGGCCGGGTGGATGTGGTCTTGCGGCGGAAGCCGGGGTGCAGGGTCATGCGCGCCTGATTGAGGTTGGAACCTGTGGTAAGGCGCTGGGTGCGTATGGTGCATTTATTCTGGGATCGTCGGAGATGATTGAAGGGCTGCGCCAACGCTGCCGCACCATGATTTATTCCACGGCTTTGCCCCCATGCGCTCCGTCCGCCGCACTGGCTTCCCTGAAAGTATTACAGGAAGAAAATCTGTCACAAAGATTGCAAGAGAATGTAAAACTGTTTCTCCATCTGGCGCGACAGGCAGGTTTGCCACTTGTTGCATCCCGCACACCCATCCAGCCATTGATTCTGGGTTCGGATGAGGCTGCATTGCAGGCATCTTCCCGGCTGCGTGAACACGGTTTTTTTGTGTCCGCTATTCGCCCGCCTGCGGTGCCGGAGAGGACGGCCCGGTTACGCATCACTCTTTCGGCGGCGCATGAGGCTGAACATATAAAAAACCTGGTCAAAGCCCTTGTTATGGTCATAAACACATGAGGCCAGCATTGGTCTTTGTGCCCGGATGGGGACAGTCCGGTAAGGCTTGGCATAAGCAAAGCGTATATTTTTCAAAGGACTGGCCGGTACAAGTTGTCAATCTTCCCGGTCACGGCGGTATGCCGGATGCGCCGGCCGGAAGCTGGCTCAAGGAGCTCAGCAATGCGTTGCCAGATCAGCCATGCATTCTCGTTGGATGGTCGCTGGGTGGCATGCTGGCCATTCAACTGGCGCATTGCTGGCCGGAAAAACTGGTCGGGCTTGTGCTGGTTTCTTCCACACCCTGCTTCCGGGTAAAATCGGATTGGGAACAGGGATGTTCCGACGAGCAATTCCATGCATTTGAGCAGGCACTGGAGCACGATCCAGACAAATTGCTCGGACAATTTTTCATGCTGATGCTGCACGGAGATGCAATGTCGCGCGGGCGTTTTAATGCCATTGCCAAAGAGGCAGTGGACCGGAAGCATCCGCCTTTGCCGGAAGCATTGCGGTCGGGCCTGAAACTGTTGGACACACTGGATTTGCGCGCTCAACTGGCAGATATTTTGGTTCCAACGCTGGTGATGCATGGCACACATGATCAGATTGCACCGGTGGAAGCAGGTCGCTATCTGGCCGGGCATATTCCTGATGCAAGCCTGCGTATCATGGAATACGGCCATGCCCCGCATTTAACACAAGATAAAACATTTAACGAATATCTGGAGCAATGGTGTCTGAACATCATATAAATTCATATCGGGTTGGTCAGCGCTTCTCGCAAGCCATGACCACCTACGATAAACATGCCGTGTTGCAGCGTGAGGTGGCCCAACGGCTCATTACGCATATTGAATTTACCCGGTTGAAACCGAAACGGATTCTCGATATTGGTTGTGGCACGGGGTATTTCACCGGATTGCTACGAGGCCGTTTCAAACGGGCGCATATTGTGGCATTGGACCTGGCTGGCACCATGACCGAAGCGGCGAAAAAGCAGCATGTTCGTAGCTTTCCATGGCAAGCCAAAACGCAATTTGCTACGGCGGATGCGCTGGCGCTTCCTTTCCCTGATGCCGGATTCGATCTGGTATGCTCCAATCTGACCATGCAGTGGGTTACAGAACCCGAGCGGATGCTGGCAGAGATGCGGCGTGTGCTGGCACCGGGCGGTTTGATGCTGCTATCCACCTTTGGCCGCCGCACCCTGTCCGAGTTGCGTCAATCGCTGGCATCTATCAAACATGAATATGCAGGCCTGGTGCTCCCCTTCCCCGATGTTACCAATCTGGGCAACTGTCTGATGGAATTGCCGGTGGAATTGCCAGTGACGGACGCGGATTTATTCACGTTGACCTACCCGGACGCCATGGCGCTGGTGCGTGAACTCAAGGCGTGGGGCGCATCCGCCAGTGCTATATCCAACCGGCCCGGCGGTCTTTATGGGCGTGGTCTGTTGCGGCAACTGGATGCGGCGTACAACACCACACATCAAATGGAGGATGGCCGTGTTCGTGCCACCTTCGAGGTCTTGTATGCGCAAGCCTGGTATGCCGAAGCGCCGCATACCTATGATAATGTGATACCCATTCAGGTTGAACATGGGAGTTAGTGTTTTTATTACCGCCACCGATACGGATGCGGGCAAGACTTTTGTTACGGCATCACTGGCGCGCGCGCTTGCGGAAACAGAACTGAAGATATGTGCCCTGAAACCGGTGTGCTGTGGCCGTACCGCCGGCCAAATAAACCCGGATATCAAGGCCTTGTTGCGTGCGCAGGGGGTGCCGGACACGCAAACGGATGCCATCAACCTTTATGATTTCGCTGAGTTTGCCGCGCCCAGCCAGGCGGCAGCAAAAGAAGGCCAACGTATCGAACCTGAAAAACTGGTGCAGTGGTGTAGTGCCAGGATGAAGGAACATGACGTTACTTTGATCGAAGGCGTGGGGGGAGTAATGGTTCCGTTAACGGAGCATTTTCTGGTCAGCGACTGGTTGGTTGCCATGCCGGATTGTGTTGTCGTGCTTGTTGTGCGAACACGGATCGGTGGCATTAATCATGCGTTGCTCACCCTGAAACAATTACATCATATGGGCCGCGAGCCAGCCTGGGTGGTATTGAGCGATGTCGACGGGTCGGGTCATGCCATGCTGGCCCGGCATGCGGAGGCTCTGTCACCATTTCTGCCTCCCCGCACACAGCAGTTATTACTTTCTCATGTGCCTGAAGTGGATTATGCTCCACCACAATCGCTGGCCGGACTGGTTGGCGATATTCAAATGCGGACGAGGGAGGGATATGCGCGTTCTGATTGTTGAAGACGAGGAAGCTATTCAGGGGATTCTTGCTTCATTTCTGAAACGGTATGGTCAGGAACGGGGTGTTGAAATATCCGTGAAGGCACTATTCGATCCCGTTCAGGCATTGTTTGAACTTACGTCCAGTGGTGATTCCTATGATCTTGTTCTTCTGGATGTGCGCCTGCCCAAGCTGACAGGTGATGAGATTTACAACAGCCTGATACAGGTTGCGCCCGGTGTGCTGGACCGAGTATTGTTTGTTACCGGTTACCGTCAGGATGTGGAAGATCGGTTCCCCGGCCTGAACCTGCACATTCTGGACAAGCCATTTCGCTATCAGCAACTTATAGAGTCGATTGATAAAGTCATAGCTTAACCCGGACTATTCATGAATAGTCCGGGTTAAGACCAGTAGCGCCAAAAGCCAGTAACAGGGCCAGCAAAGGTGGCGCTGAATTAATGCGGCCCTCGGTCATCCACTGCATGGCCTGTTTACGGCTCACCCATCGGGTGCGGATATCCTCATGTTCTTTATCCAGTCCGCCACCGCTGCCGCAGGGCTTGTCCGCATCCACTTCGCCCAGATACAGGTAAATACGCTCGGATGATCCGCCGGGTGTGGAGTAATAGCTACCCAGAGGCCGGAGTGTTTCCGGCGCATAACCTGCTTCTTCAACACATTCGCGCCGCGCGCAGGCCTCGGGATCTTCGCCTTCATCAATCATACCGGCCACGATTTCGATCAGCCATGCATCTTTTTCTTCAACATCGCCGCGCGCAGCCGGACCGATACGGAATTGTTCGATGAACAGGACGTCATCTCTGGCGGGATCATAAAGCAGTACGGCCACAGCATCACCGCGTTCCAGATGCTCGCGCACGATGGTTTGTTTACCGCCATCGAAACGGTCATGTTCCACCGTATAGGCATCGAGTTGGAAGAATCCCCGGTACAAGGGATGTTTTTCCTTCATTTGAAAGTGCATCGTTATTTCCTCTTTATTTCACTGTTTGTTCCGGCCTTTTCCGGCACGAATCAAAATATGTTATCGATGTCCATCATGCCACGGCGTAGAATGCAAATCATGTATCCACATGCGGAACAGGCATGATACCGTGTATTATGGCGAAAAGTTCAACAGTATCAGTCACTTGCTGGGAGCTATAGCGGCGACAGTCGGCCTTGTAATACTGGTGGTGACGGCCGTCCGAAGCGGGGACGTGTGGAGTATTGTCAGCTGCAGTATTTACGGCGCCACATTGATGAACCTGTACCTTGCCTCGACGCTGTATCACAGCATAAGAGGCTGGGCCAAGCCCTTCCTGCTCAAACTCGACCATCTCTCTATCTACCTTCTGATAGCCGGAACCTATACGCCATTTACCCTGGTCAGCCTGCGTGGAGGCTGGGGCTGGAGTTTGTTCGGTATCGAATGGGGGCTGGCATTGCTTGGCATGACGCTGGACATGCTGCATCGCAAGGGATCGCGGGCCGTGCAGGTGACTATTTATCTGCTGATGGGCTGGCTGATCGCCATCGCCCTGCCCGCACTTTTACAGGTCTTGCCTGACTCCGGCATTGCCCTGCTGCTGGCTGGAGGTGTTTTTTATACCGTAGGCATCATTTTTTACGGCATTGATGAAAGGATGCGGCATGCACATGGTATCTGGCACCTGTTCGTGCTGGCCGGTAGCGCTTGCCATTACTTCGCGATACTTCTCTATGTTGCCTGAACACAACGACCATATAAAAAAACACCCCGCCGAATGATTGACATTGGGCGGGGTGTTGAAATCAGGTCTGCTTACGCAAACGATGATTTAGTCAGGCATAACATTCTGTGCCTGCGGTCCTTTCTGA
>BTQQ01000113.1:0-5769 GCA_036985955.1 Zetaproteobacteria bacterium
ATTTGCCATTCCCCTTCCTGAAAGGCGGGAGCGGCCAGTGCAGGGTTAGCCAGCATGGGCATGATGGCCAGCAGGCCGGTCAGCCGCAGAAGAAACATGCGTATCAGGCGGCCTGTGACGTATCCGTCTTGTTGGTGGCGGCCATCTGAATATGTTGAGCCAATGCGCCGACAAGTGCGACGCGGATCTGCTTTAGCAGGGTGAGAAAGCCGAGCATGTGGATGGAATTGTGATCCTTGAGATGCTCCGCCAGGTAGGATTCAGCGACCTGAATCATTTCCTCGCACGAACGGCGGGTCATCACCATGTCCTCCGGTGCCGCACTGTCCAGTTTTGCTGCCATCCGGGACAAATCGGCAAGGGTGTCCGTGACATGTTGCTTGCTGATATCAGCCAGACCCATGAGCGCCAGATTTTCCGAGATGCCGGACTGTTCAAGCCATATTTGCCTGAGGGCATCAAGACGGCTTGCAATAGCGTTCATGGCCGAATAGTAGCCAAATCAATCACAATGGAAACATCCGCATCATGCGGCCCGGGTCGGGCTCTGTCTGCGCCCGCTTATTCCAGTGGAAACATCATGTGCCACGGCCTCTCTGAGGGTGGCTTGTAGTTGTTGCAGCAGTGCGACGAAGCTGAGCATTTGCATGCTGGCATGGCCGTTTATATCCCCGGAGAAAAAGTCTTCGAGTTGGTCCATGTACGCTTCGCATGAGAATTTTAGCAGCACCAGACTCTCTGCCGGAGCGAACATGAGTTTCGCTGCCATGCAGGAAAGCTCATCGATTGTATCTTCGATGAATCGGCCATCCTTGCCGGGCAGGCCCAGCATCGTCAGATCCTCCGGCATGTTTTCAATGCCTTGCCAGGCCTTCTTCAGCGCTTTAAGCCGTTGTGCAATATTATTCATGATATCAACCGCATTTGGAATCGCCGCATTCGAGGCAAGTGTCGCAATTATCCAGCCGTACCACGGCCATGGCACCACACTTGTCGCACAGGTTGCCCTTGGCGGCGGCTTCCTCGCCGAGCTTATCTTTGGCTTCCTTGCGCTTGGCTTCCAGTTCCGGCGTGGTCAACTGGCCTTCCATCATGCCAATGGAAATCATGTGTTGCTGAATTACTTCGCCAATCTCGGCCACCAGCGACGGCATGTATTTGCCGCCTTTCTTGTAGTAGCCGCCACGCGGGTCGAACACGGCTTTCAGTTCCTCGACGAGGAAGGTGACATCGCCGCCCTTTCTGAATACGGCGGAAATCACGCGCGTCAGCGCCACAATCCAGGAGAAGTTCTCCATATTCTTGGAGTTAATGAAGATTTCAAACGGCCGTTTGTGCTCATTCGGTTCGCCGCGCTTCATCACCACATCGTTGATGGTGATATACAGCGCATGTTCGGACAGCGGCGTCTTGATCTTGTAGGTGGTGCCTTCGAGCACATCATCGCGTTCCAGCAGCGGTGCAATCTGGGTGACCGTAGCCTCCGTCTGCTCTGCCTCGGGTTTGACCACCTCATAGGCCGCAATCTTCTGTTCAATCTTTGTTGCCATCGTTTTCCTCCCTTACCATCGCCTGATTCCATGCAGGCGCCGTTTGTTCCTCTGCAGCCTGCTTGCGCAACGATGCATAGCGCATTGCCGGCCCTACATCATCGGCAAAATAATCAGAAAAAAGCGATTCGATATCCCTGTAAGTATCCATAGTTATCCCTCTCTACCCCTGGCTGTCAGCAATTGCAGGAAGCGGCGGCGCAGCAGGCTTGTATTAAATGGCACTGCCCGATGATGCGGCGGCCTGCCACCGGTTCCGCGCCAGTCCGGTTTCCATTGTGGCATCACCCACAAATTAATGGGTGGGATGCGGAAATCTGCCCAGTCCACGTCAGAACTTCCCGTAGTACCCTTCTTTCAGGGCATCAAAGAGGTTGGCGGCGGTGTGTATTTCACCGTCATAATCGATCTCCTCGTTGCCCTTGACTTCGATCACCGTTCCGTCATCCAGCGTGAAGCGGTAGAGGGTGTTTTCCAAATCCTCTTCCTTGACCAGCACGCCCTGAAAGGCTTCCGGATTGAAGCGGAAGGTGGTGCAGCCCTTCAAACCCTTGTCGTAGGCATAGAGATAGATGTCCTTGAAATCCTCGAAGGGGAAGTCGGTGGGCACATTGGCTGTCTTGGAGATAGACGAATCCACCCATTTTTGTGCTGCTGCCTGAATATCGACATGCTTCTTGGGCGTCACTTCGTCGGCGGAGATAAAGTAATCCGGCAGTTTTTCTTCCTCGTTGTCGCTGAACGGCATGGCTTTGGAATTGATTAGTTCACGGTAGGCGAGCAGTTCGAAGGAGAACACATCCACCTTCTCCTTGGTCTTGCGGCCTTCACGGATGACGTTGCGCGCATAATGGTGTGCGAAAGAAGGCTCGATACCGTTGGATGCGTTGTTGGCCAGCGACAGCGAGATGGTGCCGGTCGGCGCAATCGAGGAATGGTGCGTGAAGCGGCAGCCGGTTTCCTCCAAATCCTTGAGCAGTGCGGCATCATCAGCATTGCCGGTATCGGCGAACTGCTGCATATAACGCGAGTAACGCGCCCACAACACCTTCCCCGCCAGTTTGTCACCGATTTTGATGCCGTCATCGGCCATTTCCGGGCGCTGGGTCATCAATTCCGGTGTGATTTCAAACATTTCGTTCATGATGGGGGCGACACCTTTTTCACGCGCCAGTTCCAACCCTGTTTCAAAGCCGGTTCGGGCCATTTCATAGGCAACCTGTTCGGTGAATGCGAGCGATTCCTCCGAGCCGTAAGGCGTACGCAGCATCGTCAGGGCGCTGCCGAGGCCCAGAAAGCCCATGCCATGGCGGCGCTTGGCCATGATTTCGTCACGTTGCTTACCCAGTGGCAGGCCGTTGATTTCCACCACATTGTCCAGCATGCGGGTGAATACGGCGATGACTTCACGGAACTGCTCCCAGTCGAAACGGGCATCTTCGGTGAAGGGATCGCAGACAAATTTCGTCAAATTAATCGAGCCCAGCAAACAGGCGCCATACGGCGGCAATGGCTGCTCACCGCAGGGATTGGTCGCACGGATATTCTCGCAGAACCAGTTGTTGTTCATCTCGTTGACGCGGTCGATGAGAATGAAGCCCGGCTCGGCATAATCGTAGGTGGAGGCCATGATGACATCCCACAGGCGTCCGGCACGAATCGTTTTGTACACCTTGCATGCCACCCGCCCCTGTTCGTCCG
This sequence comes from Zetaproteobacteria bacterium, assembly GCA_036985955.1. Classification (GTDB taxonomy): domain Bacteria; phylum Pseudomonadota; class Zetaproteobacteria; order Mariprofundales; family Mariprofundaceae; genus JAUZQZ01. The sequence goes on from BTQQ01000113.1 coordinate 3,252, forward strand.
TGGTGTACCCGTCGGATTTGATCGGCCAGTTGCGCCATACAATACGCGCATCCCCATCCTCGATTTCGCTGCGATTGGCGGGAAAAGCCAGATCCCAGTCAGCATCATTTTTCACCGCTTCCATGAAATCCTTTGTAATCAGGCAGGAGAGATTGAACTGGCGCAAACGCCCGTCCTCGCGTTTGGCGCGGATGAAATCCATGGCATCCGGGTGGCTGATATCGAAGGTGCCCATCTGTGCGCCGCGGCGGCCACCGGCGCTGGATACGGTGAAGCACATCTTGTCGAAGATATCCATGAACGACAGCGGTCCGGAGGTATAGGCGCCGGCACCGCTCACATAGGCGCCTTTGGGGCGCAGTGTGGAGAACTCGTAGCCGATGCCGCAGCCTGCCTTCAGCGTCAGGCCCGCCTCATGCACCATGGACAGGATGCCATCCATCGAATCCGGCACCTGACCGGACACGGTGCAGTTGATGGTGGAGGTGGCTGGTTTGTGCTCACGGGCACCGGCATTGGAGATGATGCGTCCGGCCGGAATGGCACCATGCTCCAGCGCCCAGGTGAATCGCTTACACCAGAAATCGTGCTCTCCGGGTTCTTCCACCTCCGCCAGCGCTTTGGCGACACGTGTATATGTATCCTCAATGGAGTGATCCACGGCATTGCCATGCTTGTCTTTCAGGCGGTATTTCTTGTCCCAGATGTCCGCGGAGGCGGCCTGTAACGGAATGTCGGTCGTCGTATTCGGCGGTTGGGCGGCGGCAACCTGCCCGGATTGCTTGATTTCAGCCAGACTCATGAATAGCTCCTCCCCTTATTGTACCACGATTATTGCCTTCCGGATGGCTAAATCATATGTTTAAAACAAGCTAAATCGCGTGTTTAAAACAAATATATAATGGCCCCACTCCCTCATGTATCGAAAGCCATGACGCCACCCTATAGCCCTATATCTTGGGTGTCAAGAATTCCTTAACAACCACCTATTGGGGTTTCGCTTAACATTCCATCCACCGGTTTTCCACAGCTTGTTCACTGTTTCGGACAGGTAGCAGGGGGAGAGCGAGGCTGTTACGATTGGCGCATGGATCAGCAGACACATTTCGGTTTCGAAGCCGTGGGTTCGGCGGAGAAACGGCAACGGGTGATGGGCGTATTTTCCTCGGTGGCAGAAAAATACGATCTGATGAATGATTTGATGAGTGGCGGTCTGCACCGCTTGTGGAAACGGCGTATGATGAATGTGGCCGCGGTACGATCCGGTAGCCGGGCGCTGGATGTAGCGGCCGGTTCCGGCGATATCGCCATCGGCCTGCTTCGTAAAATGAGCGGTGATGGCCGCGTTGTGTTGACTGATTTGAATGGTTCGATGCTGGCCGGGGGCGCACGAAGGATGGTTGATGCGGGGATCCTGCCGGGCCGGGCGGACTGCATTCAGTCCGACGGCACAAAGTTGCCGTTTGCGGATGAATCCTTTGATGTGGTGTCCATTGCCTTCGGCATTCGCAATTTTGTCGATATCGAAGCCGGATTGAAGGAGTTTCACCGCGTGCTTGCACCCGGTGGTCAATTCATTTGTCTGGAATTTTCGCGGCCTGTGCTGCCGCTGCTGGGTATTGCCTATGACGCCTATTCATTTAATGTCATTCCTCAGATTGGCGAGTGGGTGACGGGAGATCGTGCTTCCTATCAGTATCTGGTGGAATCGATTCGCCGGTTTCCCGATCAGAAGCGTTTTGCCAAATTGATGGATCGGGCAGGGTTTGATCTGATCAGATATGAAAATATGACGGGTGGCGTGGTGGCGCTGCATCGGGGATACAAAATATAATATGAGTCGTTACATATGAGCTTGATGTTCCTTCCCCTGCACCTGATTCCCGCACCGGTGCAGGCCGTGGTGCTTGGCACGGTGCTGGACCTGTTTTTCAGCCGCGATGATTCCCTGTCGCCCTTGCTTGAAGGCTTGGAAGGCCGTGTGTTCCGTATCCACGTGCGGGATATGAATACGGTCTTTTATATGGGGTTCCGGGCAGGAAAGGCCTGGGTTCATACGTCGTTTGAAGGTGATGCGGATGTGCGCATTGATGCTACGACGGCAGGTTTTTCCCGTTTGTGCTTCGCCCATGAAGATCCGGATGACCTGGTGTTTCTGCAGGTGTTGAAGCTGTCCGGAGATTCTGAGGCGATGTTGCGTTTCAAGAAGCTTCTGCAGGCAGCGGATATTGACTGGGAGCGGGAGCTGCGAGCCGGTTTCGGGGAGTATTTTGGCAGTCGCGTGGCGCAGGCCGCAAAGGCTCTGGTCGGGGCGGAAGAAAAAGTATCGGAGGCCTCACACGAGACGATCAGGCAGTGCCTGAAACAGATGGGTATTCCGGACCAGGAGCGGTTTGAGGCATGGCAGGCAGGTGTGGAAGATGTCAGCCGCAAGATAAGCCGTCTGAAGGCGCGGATCACACGATTGGAAAAATCCGTACCGGTCAAAAAGCCGGAACGCAAATCAAAGCGGAAATCT
>BTQQ01000114.1:0-5701 GCA_036985955.1 Zetaproteobacteria bacterium
TTGCTCAATCACCCGATGATCTTCCAGCGTTGACATATCTTGCTGAATGTCCCTTCCCGCAGCGATATCGCGCAACAGTCTACGCATAATCTTGCCGGAACGCGTCTTGGGAAGATTATCAGCAAAACGAATATCATCGGGCTTGGCAATCGGGCCAATTTCCTCTGCCACATGCGCCTTGAGTTCCTCCTTGAGATGTTCCGACACTTCACACTTGAGCACAACAAAAGCACAAATACCCTCACCCTTGATTTCATCCGGTCGGCCAACCACCGCCGCTTCAGCCACCGCTTTATGGGATACCAATGCCGACTCGATCTCCATAGTGCCCAGACGATGCCCGGCAACATTGAGCACATCATCCACGCGCCCCATAATCCAGAAATAACCATCCGTATCGCAACGCGCACCGTCTCCCGCGAAATAGTAGCGGTTATCAAACTTCTTCCAGTAAGTCTCGACATAGCGGTCATCATCACCCCAGATGCCACGTAACATGGAAGGCCACGGTTTTGTCACTACCAGAAGTCCTCCCTGATCCGGCATCATGGTTTTACCATCCCCGTCCACCACCTCCGCAAAAATTCCCGGCAGCGGCTTCGTTGCCGAACCGGGTTTTGTTGGCGTGGCAAATGGCAGAGGCGAAATCATGTGCCCACCGGTTTCGGTCTGCCACCAGGTATCCACAATCGGGCAACGCTCCTTGCCGATGACCTTGTGGTACCACATCCATGCCTCCGGATTGATGGGTTCGCCCACCGTGCCCAGCACCCTGAGCGAAGACAAATCATGCGCCTCCGGCCATTCATCGCCTGCCTTGATAAGTGCACGAATGGCGGTTGGCGCCGTATAAAAAATGGTGACGCCGTGATCGGCACATATCTTCCACAGGCGGCCCGGGTCGGGGTACGTCGGCACACCTTCGTACATGAGTGTCGTGCCGCCACAGGCCAAGGGTCCGTACACGGTATAAGTGTGTCCGGTAATCCAGCCAATATCAGCCGTACACCAGAACACATCGGATTCCGGATGAAAATCAAACACCCATTGCATGGTTAATCGCGCCCACAGCAGATAACCGGCCGAGGCATGCACAATCCCTTTCGGCTTGCCAGTAGAGCCAGACGTGTACAAGATCAGCAACGGATGCTCCGACGGACACGATACGGCCTCGCATTGATCCGGTTGTACGGCCAGAGCCTCATGCCACTCAATATCGCGTCCCGTCTGCATCTCGACATCATTGCCGCCCCGCCGCACGACCAGCACATGCCGGATGCTGGAGCACCCTTGCGACAGAGCGTCATCCACACTGGATTTGAGTGCATGCACCGCTCCCCGGCGCCATCCGCCATCCGCCGTAATAACGATTTTTGCACCTGTATCCTCAACGCGTTCCTTCAGGGCCTGCGCTGAAAATGCTCCGAACACCACCGAATGCGTTGCCCCGATGCGGGCACATGCCAGCATGGCCATTGCCGCCTCTGGAATCATTGGCATATAAATGACCACGCGATCGCCATACTCCACCCCCAGCTCTTTCAATGCATTGGCGGCACGGCAAACATCGGCTAGCAATTCCCGGTAACTGATCCGGCGTACATCTCCCGGCTCACCTTCCCAGATAATGGCGGTGCGTTCACCCAGCCCGGCCTGCACATGCCGGTCCAGACAATTCTCCGAGATGTTCATCTCCCCGTCTTCAAACCAGCGGAAAAAGGGCGCTTTTTCGGCGTTTAACACCCTTAAGAAGGGTGTTTTCCATACCAAATGCTCCTTCGCCAGTTGACCCCATGTTCCTTCCATATCCTCATCAAAACGCTTCCGCAAATCGTGGTATGCCTGCATGGATGGAATATGCGCTGCGGCATTATCTGCCGGAGGAAACGTTCTGTGCTCATTGAGCATGGAATGAATGGCATCGGTCATGTTTTATCTCCCTGATATCCATGGTGATTTCCGTGTCTCAGCCATGGCAAAGCTTCTGTCACGTGATGACTTGCGTTAATGTGTCGGCATGGATACATCCCTGATAATGCTGATAACCAGCGTGGACAGTCAAGCCACTGCGGAATCACTGGCACGCGATATGATTCAGCAGCGGCTGGCTGCATGCGTTCAGGTTTCAGCTTCCGCCACATCCGTGTACCATTGGAAAGGCAACATTGAATCGGCTGAGGAATACAGTCTGACCATCAAAACTACGGTGGGAAAACTGGATGATACCCTCGCATGGCTGCGCCAGCACCACCCATACGAAGTCCCGGAACTGGTCTGGTGGCCTGTGCATGCCAGCGATGCATATACCGGCTGGGCATGTGAATCGACACAGCCAGTTCGTTGATTTAATCCGGATCAAGGAGATAATCATTGATTGAAGTTTCATTTGCCGGTGCGCTGCTGGCCGGGCTACTTTCCTTCCTGTCTCCATGCGTGCTACCACTGGTGCCGGCCTATCTTTCTTACATCAGCGGCGTGTCCGTCGATGCTCTGCGCATGGAAGATTCCGGCGTGCGCCATCGGGCCTTGCTTCAATCATTGTGGTTTATTGCCGGGTTCAGTCTGGTGTTTATTGCACTTGGCGCATCCGCCACCCTGCTTGGCCAGTGGCTACTGGGGCATTTGCAGGTGTTGGGCAAGATCGCTGGTGTCATCATTTTCATATTTGGCCTGCATTACACCGGTATCATCCGTATCCCGTTTCTCATGATGGATGCGCATCTGAACACCGAGAGCGTCAAGGCAACGCGCGGTCTCGGCGCATTGCTGCTGGGGAGCGCCTTCGCCTTTGGCTGGACGCCTTGTGTTGGCCCGATTCTGGGCGCAATCCTCGCCATGGCGGGCGCTCAGCATAATGTGATGCATGGTATTGCACTTTTGGGAATTTATTCGCTGGGGTTGGGCATTCCCTTTCTGCTGGCAGCGGCGGCCACCAATCATTTTATCCGCTGGATGCAGGATTTCCGCCGTCACCTGCATGTCGTCGAATTCATATCCGGCATTCTGCTGATGATAGTGGGAACGCTTATTTTCCTGGGCAGTTTTAGCACTCTGTCCGCATGGCTGCTTAAATACGCGCCTTTCCTGGCAAATATCGAAGCCATGCTCGCTCCCTGATCTGCTCCAAACTTCATGAAAATCCTCATCCTGACGATGGCCATTGCCCTAATGTCATGCCATACCAATATCCAGCGTGCGGAAATCGCCAATGGGGCAAAACAATCCATGCCCGGCATGAGCAAGGCTGATCTGATCGCATGTGCAGGTTCTCCCTTGCGTTCATCAACCATTGACGATACGGAATATCTGACCTACTCACATGCAGATGCATATTCGGATGCGAGCTCAAAGCTCACGGGCATACTGGTGGGAAGTGCGCTGTATTTTGAGTGTACCGCCACCTTTGCAATCAGCAATGGGCGCATTAGCAAGGTTACTTTCTCCGGCAAAACAGGTGGCAAGTTCACGCAAGGGGCTGCCTGTTACAACATCGTGGCACAGTGCGTACCATGAGCATATTGGAGTGCCCCAAGAACCGCCCTTGAATGTGGATGCAGGGTGTAAGCATTTGATTCAGGGCATCCTGCCTTTTTGTGGTTCGTATGGTGTTTCGGGAAATCATGTAGTCACCTCATTGGTGATGAATGATTTCTCGGAATGCCAGACGGATCAGAAGGTTGCGGCATGCGCCGTATGTCAATGTCGGTTCTTGGGATCATACTCACGGTTGACCATCCCGCATGCCAGTGCTTCAATGTCCACATGCAGGATGCCGATCCCAAACAAGCCTTTGCCGAGCGCAAGGAAAAGCTATCCGTAGCGTTGGCGAAAATCCGCCGCAATATGGAAGGCCTGATGGCTGAAAACCAGCGCCTGCGGGAAGTGGTCCGTCTGGCGGAAAGCGAATTGCGCAAACGTCGTGACCAGGTCCAGCAACTTGAAAACGAGTTACATGGTCTGGATGACAAACGGTTGGAAGCCAAGGGTCGTATGGAAAATGTCATGGAAAAACTGGATCATCTGATGACCCAGCCGGAGAAGCCGTAATCATGAGCCAATCCATAAAAGTAACCCTCATGGGACGTAGCTTTTCTATCCGGACACAGGATGATCCCGAGCAGGTTCAGGCAGCCGCGCAACTGGTACAGGAACGGGTGGATGAACTGCGCAAACTGGGTACAACGGTCGCTTCAGACCGACTGCTGGCACTGGTCGCACTCAATCTGGCCGGCGAATTTTTACAAAAAGAGGCAGCACAACACCAGGATTTGGGCGGCTTGCTATCTGATCTTGATGTTGTAGTCTCACAGGCACAGGGTTTAGCGGAAGCGCCCCTGCGTTGAGCGCAAGGCAACTATTGCCCGAGCCGATAACTGCTGAAAGGGAGCTTAGCTATCCTGATTGTGTGTATCCCCGGTCGCACATGCGATCATACGGGAAACCTGATGTCAGGATGCGGCGCCCACTTCGTTTGAAGGGTTCGGCAGCATTTAGCCACAACGCCAGCGCGGGGGTGCCCTGTTTTTGTTTTCTCCATACCAGACCCAACACAACAATGAATACACTAACAACATTAATAAATTTGCATGTGGCTTTATTAATGTTGTTGTTCGTGCCCGCATCATGAATATAAAACAGCAATACCGGCAGCAGGCACTTGAACGTCGACGGGCGCTCCCCCGCAAAGAACGCATGGAAGCCGCCACGTACATCCAGAACACTTTATTATCGAAGCTTGAACAGCAGGGACTGACAACTGCCCCCATGCTCATCTACCGGGCCATGGATGATGAGGTGGATACCCGTCATGTGCTGTCCATGAAGCGCCCCCTGATGTTTGCGCCGTCCGCCCACGGCCATGACGCCATGCAGTGGCGTGAAGTGACGCCGGACACCTGCTGGGAAACCGGAAAATTTGGTGTTATGGAACCGGTGAACGGTCTTTTGTGGGAGCCGGAGTTAGGAAAGGCTGTACTTATCTGCCCTCTGGTGGGCTTTGACCGTGCGGGCAATCGTCTGGGACTCGGCATGGGGTGCTTCGACCGCTGGCTCGACCGTTTCGGCCAACATCTTCTAAGCACCATTGGACTGGCTTTTTCATGTCAGGAAGTACCGGCCATTCCGGCCGAACCACATGATGTTCCGCTGAATACCATTATTACCGAACGGGAGATCATTGAATGCCGGAAACAGTGAATATTCTTGCCATTGGCGACATCATCGGAAAGGCGGGCAGGCGAGCATTGAAGGAGCATCTTCCGAACCTGATTGACCGTCATCATGTGGATTTTGTAGTCGCCAACGGTGAAAACCTTGCCGCAGGTTTCGGCCTGACTGAAAAAACAGTGGAAGAAATGTTCTCCATCGGTATCGATGTTCTCACCAATGGCAACCATTGCTGGGATCAACGCCAGATTATGCCCTTGATGAATGAGGATGAACGGTTAATCCGTCCTGTTAATTTTACCGAGAGTGCTCCCGGACATGGCTGGACGGTACGCGAGACACCCAGCGGACACAAAATCGCGGTGATCAACCTCATCGGACAGGTGTTTATGGGCACATGGGATTGTCCTTTCCGTGCCGCCGACCGCGCGTTGGCTGAGATACCATCGGATGTGAGTGCCATCCTTGTGGACATGCATGCCGAAGCGACCAGCGAAAAGATGGGGATGGGCTGGTATCTTGATAATCGCGCCTC
>BTQQ01000115.1:0-5594 GCA_036985955.1 Zetaproteobacteria bacterium
GCCGCATCCATATGTCCAAAATTGTAACTGCCCCGTTCAGCAAGTGACTCCTTATTATTTGAGCCCAACGCATCCATAGCCTTTGCATAGGCATCCCTTGCATCGCCTTGCTGACGTTCGCCCACCCATGCGAGAAAATAAAGCAATACGCACGCATCATCCATGAGTGGGGCAAGGCTGGTGAATTTTATCTGCACTTTCTCCACCCTGCCAAACACACCATCCAGATGACGCAGCACAATTCGATGCAACACGTACTCAAACAAACTGAGTTTGCCATTGGCTTTGATCAGCGCACGTACATTCTCCCGGAAGGTGCGGTATTGTGGTTCCGAAAGGTATTCCAGCGCTGGCAACACCATATCCACCAAAGGAAGCCGCAAAGAACTCTCCAACCGTTCGAATTCAGGCGCGAGATCCATCACCAGTTGAAATACCTCCGGGTCCGCTTGCGCATCCAACGCCTGCATCTGAATCTTGCGAATTTGACGGTTCGTATCCAGCAACAGGCAATAAACAATCGCCCGCGCCGCAAAAGGCTCATGTGCCAGATTACGAAGAGGATCAGGCAACTTTCCTATTAAATGCCGGGCATACTGAATATGCTCCGCCCGCGGCCTGCCAACCTGCGAAATTAATGATGCTGGCTTGCGTTCCCGCACCCCCGGCCCGGAGGCCAATGCGGATACAAATGCTTCCGCCTCCATCCGATTGCGCTCAGCCAATACATTGGCATTCACTTTCTCCGGTTTACCATGAAATGAGGGGTCAATACGGCGGATACGTTCGCCAAGCGGTGGATGCGTGGCCCACCAGTCCGTCGCCATCCATGATTTCAACGCATTGCCGAAAAACAAATGACTGGCCTGATGTGCGCCGGGATGTACAACCCTGGAACCCTGCTTATATCCACCCATCACCTTCAATGCGCCTGCAATCCCCTCCGGATTGCGTGTAAACTGTACCGCAGCGGCATCAGCCAGAAACTCCCGTTGCCGGGACAATGCCCGCTTGATTAAATCACCAAAAACCAGACCAACGGTACCGACCATAAACAACAAGAATCCCAATAACATCCATGGCAACGCATTACCCTGCCGGCCATACCTTGTGCGCCGCCCGGAAACATACAGAGACCCCGTCAGGATACGGATACCCATATCGCTGATCAGCATGATGCCGAACAGGATGCCCATCAGTCGCATCTTGATGGTCGTGTCGCCATTCAGAAGATGACTGAATTCATGTGCAATCACGCCTTGCAACTGATCGCGGTTTAACAATTCCACGCATCCGCGTGTGACGCCAACGGCTGCATCACGCGGTGAGAAACCGACAGCAAACGCATTGATTCCCGACTCCTCCAGCATAAAGACCGGCGGCACCGGCAATCCCGACGCGATAGCCATCTCCTCCACCACATTGAGCAGTCGGCGCTCGAGCGGGTTGGGCGTATTGGGTGGAATCCGCTTTCCACCAAGTGATTCGGCAACCCCCTTCCCTCCATCACGCCGCAAGGCAATGACTTTATAGAGACTCCCTCCCAGAATGATCAGCATGGTGATGCCTGCGACCCAAACGATTCGTCCGGCATCCAGAAAGCGATAATCATGATCCGCATAGTTTTCAATGCCAAGAAACGGGGTGATGATGGCCACCGCCGCATAGACGGCGGCAACGATACAGATGACCGCCAGCAGGAATAACACGACCAGTAGCGAGGTATGTTTACGGGCCTGTTCCTGCGCCTCGAAGAAATTCATGTAACGACTCACCTACTCCGTCTTTTGCATCATGGCTGCGTTGTTGCGATGCTCAAATCCTCACAATACCCCATGGATGAAAGGTATTGGACGCCCGCGAGGGCGCCGCGAAGCGGTGCGAGGCATGGACGCCGAGCATCACATATAAACACATATGCTCCGGTTCTGCGCGTCCATCGTCTTGCCATGAAACAAAACCCGGAGCATCTGAGTCATTACTCTCATCATTACTGGTCGAATGACACCTTGACCGCTTTGCGCTCTTCGATATTTTCGATTTCATACAATTGAGCAGGCTTGAAACCAAACGAGGCTGCAAACAGCATATCCGGAAAGCTTTCCCGCTGCATATTGTAGCTCATCACGGCATCGTTGAATGCCTGCCTGGCAAAACCAACCTTATTTTCGGTAGATGTCAGTTCCTCGGATAACTGCCGCATGTTCTGATCGGCCTTCAGGTCAGGATAAGCCTCAATGGCGATGTTCAATTTTCCCAGCGCCCCTGCCAGCAAACCTTCCGCCCCCAACAGGCCCTGCATGGCCCCGGCATCACCGGGGTCGCGCGATGCGCGTTCATGCGCGGCCATCGCTCCGGCCCGCGCCGCAGTTACCGCCTCCAGCGTCCCGCGTTCGTGCTTGAGATAGGCCTTGGCTGTCTCCACCAGATTGGGAATCAGGTCGTAACGCCGCTTGAGTTGTACATCAATTTGCGAAAAAGCATTCTTGAAATAGTTGCGTAATTTGACCAGCCGGTTGTAAATTACCACCACATATAATACCAGCGCCACGATCACACCAAGAAATATCAGAAATCCCGTCATGTCTTCCTCCTTAAACTGTGTGAATCAATCTATCGGCTCTTTTCATATATTCCAAGCATGCCGAATCAGGTTGTTTTGACGCGCAGCAGCATTAATCCCCCCGCAGCAAACAACAACACCACGGACAACACCGCCAAACGGTTGCTGCCCGTTCCAAGGCTCACAACTGCCATCAGCAACGGCCCCAGCACGGCCGCAAATTTCCCCATCATATTATAAAAACCAAAAAACTCACCAGCCTGTGCTTTGGGAATCAGGCGCGCATACAAGGAACGGCTGAGCGACTGGACACCACCCATGACCAGTCCGGATATGCCCGCCAGCCAGTAAAAATCGTGTGCATCTTTCATGAAAACACTCCACACACAGAGTATGCAATAGACACCAATACCGATGAGGATACCCGATCTGGCCCCAAATCTCTCTCCAATCCGCCCAAACACAATCGCCGACGGGAAAGCGATGAATTGCGTGAGCAACAATGCGGAAATCAACACCCTGGCATCAAAACCAAGCGAAAGGCCATAATCCAGAGCCATGCGGGCAATGGTTCCCACACCGTCGATGTAGAGCCAATAGGCAATAAGGAACATCCAGACCATACGCAGAGAGCGGACATGCTGGAAGGTATCCATAAACTGCTTAATCCCTGCATGAATCAGCTTTCTCAAGGGGGTCCGCGCATGCACTTGCGGCTCATGCACCCAGAAAATCATAGGCAGAGAAAACAGCACCCACCAGATCGCCACGCTGGCAAAAGAGATACGAACAGCCATATGACTGTCCGTTAAGCCAAACCATGCCGGATGCAGAGTCGCCAGCACATTCAGCGCAAACAGCATCCCTCCTCCCAGATAACCCAATCCATAGCCGAGTGCTGAATTCCGGTCCAGATCCTCACGTACAGACACATCAATCAGCAATGCATCGTAAAAGATATTGCCCGCAGAAAACCCCACTCCAGCCAGAAGGTACAACCATGCCGCCCATTGCCACATGCCCTGGCTGACAAAATACATACCGCCCGTCATCACTACGCCAAGTAACGTGAAAAAAAGGAGCAGTCGTTTCTTCGCCCCACACTGATCCGCCACCGCACCCAGGACAGGCGCTATCACAGCCACCAGTAAACCGGAAGCGCCATTTGCCACTCCCAGCCAGAAAGTGCTTTCACTGGCAGGCATCCCGGCCGCCCAGTACTGTTTGAAGAAAATAGGGAAGAATCCCGCCATCACCGTAGTGGCAAAGGCGGAGTTGGCCCAGTCATACATAGCCCATGACCAGACCTGTCGAGTGTTTTTCCTCCGCATGGAATCAATCTAGGGTAAAGACCGGACTTTGACGAGAATGCGGCATTTGCATTCAAAACCCCATGGTATAAGCATACCGGCATGAAGACGCTTGCAACCCTTACACTCACCCTCGCCATCCTGGTCTCCGGATGCATCACACAAGCCAACCAACAGGTAGAAGCCGGAACAATGATGGATCAATTATATGCATCCATCGAAAATCAGGATTGGGACACTGCCCTTTCTCTGTATGGCAAACGTTTTTATAAACAAATGTCAAAGCAGGAATGGAAAGAAAGATTACAGACCCTTCGATCGGAGTTGGGCCACATTAAAAGTCGTACAGTCAATTTTACACAACGGGATACCAAATACCGCTATGACGCCTATATCTTCTCCTTCAGCGTCCAGTATGAAAAAGGCAAGACCAAGGATCTGATTACGATTTATAAGGCTGTAGATGGAAAGGGTTTGCATATCGTGGCGCACAGGATTAACCGGATAAAGATCAAGTCTTAGATAAAAGAAAAGGGGCTACGTAATCACGTAACCCCTTGTTTTATATGGCGCGCCCGGAGAGATTCGAACCCCCGACCCTCAGATTCGTAGTCTGATGCTCTATCCAGCTGAGCTACGGGCGCGTGCCTGTTTCCATTGGACTGGAAGTATCTTCCACCGGAGATTGAATGTTAATGCTTTTCAACCACAGGTTCCAATCAGCCATGTCAGGCCCGAACAACTCCGGAAATTCCTGATACAGCCAACCGCGGTAAATCATCTTGCCTGCCAGACTGACCTCCACGAATGCGGCGGGATTATGCACATTTTCATCATCAATGTAAGACCCTGCCTGGAGGCGCAACCCGTTAGCCAACCCCAGAAGAGTCAGGTGAATGTTCCCTTTTTCAGCTTCGCCGCCCATATCCAGTTCGACTGGCGTTATGCGTGCTGTGCTTTTTTGCAACAATATCAGACTGGCATGCCCCGTCTGATCCGCGACCCAGCCGGGTAAGTCCTGCTGAACCCTGGTCCCATGCGGATCGGAAGGTGCGGATAAAGGTAATTGCCATTCGATCTGCTCTGACTTTTGTTGCCCACAACTGACCATCATCAGGCAGCAGAGCACCAGCACGAATCGTGGGCGAATCATGGCGCAGAGGGAGGGATTATTCGGACTTTCAGTCCTCACCCCTGCGGGGCCGCCCTCGCTTCCGCTCCGGCGTTCAAACCGGTAAAAACCGGTTTGTCGAACCACAGTGACCTTTCCCATAAATTCGTTGCCCCTCAGAGCCATGCCCATGGGCATGATTCCCTTCGGACGGACATGGACAGGCGTGCGGCAGCGTTGCACTCGCTTGAACTGGCCACGGCCAGTCCCACCCTCGCGCGCCTTGCTGCACATCCCGTCCATGCCCGCTGAGAGACGACGAATTTATGGGAAAGGACACTATCGAGGCTTCTCATACCCTCTCTCTTCATATCTTGCATAACGGCATCACATCGCATAACCATTGCTAATCTAGGGCCTGTTAACACTAATTGAATGGCGGAGAGGGAGGGATTCGAACCCTCGATAGGTTTTAGCCTATACACCCTTAGCAGGGGCGCGCTTTCAGCCACTCAGCCACCTCTCCGAATACACATAAATTTTACCTCAAACAAAGCGCGGCGCAGTGTACCAAACCTGTCCGGGAATGCATCCGTTCACCTTAATCTCA